>JBIOUT010000394.1:0-14768 GCA_044867365.1 Candidatus Eiseniibacteriota bacterium
CGCCGGCGTCTACAAGACGACCAATGGCGGCGACACCTGGGTACGCACCAACGACGCGGCGCTCGCCGGGATGTATTCCAGCTACGGCTGGTGGTTCGGCAACATCCGGGTCTCTCCGACCCTGCCCAACCGGGTGTTCGTGCTCGGCCTCGACGCGTACCGCTCGAACGACGGCGGAGCGAGCTGGCAATTCATCAGCTCGAGCATGCATGTCGATCATCATGCGCTCGAGTTCGCTCCCACCGATACCGAGCAGCTCCTCTACGAGGGGAACGACGGCGGGCTCTACCGGAGCTCCGATGCCGGCACCAGCTGGGGCGAGATCTTTGGGCTTCCGATCACCCAGTTCTACACGGTGGAGGTGGATAACCAGCTGCCCCTTCGCCGATACGGAGGCACCCAGGACAACGGCACCAACCGCACCCTCACCGGCTCCCCCGCGGACTGGGTCCAGATCCTGGGCGGCGACGGCTTCCACGTGAACGTCGACCCGTTGAACAACAGCTTCGTCTACGCCGAGTACCAATACGGGAGCTTGTTCCGCTCGACCGACGGCGGATCGTCCTTCACCTCGGGCACCTCCGGTATTCCGGGAGGCGACCGCAAGAACTGGTCGACGCCGGTCATCCTCGATCCCTCCAATCCGGCGACCGTCTACTACGGATCGCAGCGCGTATGGCGGAGCACCAATCGCGCGGTGTCGTGGGCGGCGATCTCCCCCGACTTGACCGACGGCGCCGGAGGCAGCGGCGGCATCGTCTTCGGTACGCTCACGACGCTTGCCGTGGCGCCGACCGATCCCCATGTCATCTACGCCGGCACCGATGACGCGAATGTCTGGGTGACCCAGAATGGAGGAGGCGCCTGGACCCGCATCGACGCGGCACTCCCCGAGCGCTGGGTGACGCGATTGGCCGTGGATCCGACCGCGGCGGCGATCGCCTACGTCACGCTCTCCGGCTTCCGTGACGACGAGCCCCTGCCCCATGTCTTCCGCACCACCGATTTCGGCGGCACCTGGACGCCGGTGAGCGGCAATCTGCCGGAAGCGCCGGTCAACGACATCGTGATCGACGACGACAATCCGGCGACGTGGTACGTGGCGACCGATGTCGGCGTTTACCTGGCGACCGATGGCGGCGCCATCTGGTCCGCCCTCGGCGCCGCACTCCCCAATGGCGTCGTGACGGACATCGAGCTTCACAATCCCACCCGAACCCTGATCGCCGGCACCTACGGGAGGTCTCTCTTCACCTACGACCTCGGCGCCACGACGGGCATCGAGTCGGCTCAAGCGCCTCCCTCGGTCGCACCCCTGCTCGTCTCCGCGGCTCCCAATCCGATGGCGGCCGAGACGCGCCTGCGGTATGAGCTTCCCCGCACGGCGCACGTCAGGCTCTCGATCGTAGATGCTTCCGGACGTGTGGTTCGCATGCTGATCGACGGCCAGGAGCCCGCCGGGGTGCGCTTCGCCGCCTGGGACGGCCGCAATTCAGCCGGCCGTCGCGTGAGTCAGGGGGTATACTTCGCGCGGCTCGAGGCGGAGAATCGCCCGAGCGTTCGCAAGATCATTGTCAGCCGATGACCGATAACAGGCGTTGGGGAGCGCTTGTCTTCGGGCTACTCATCGTCTCGATGCTGGGTCACGAATCCGCCTTGGGTAATCCGACCGTGGGATTCGTCGAGAATTTCACCAGCACGATCGGCGGCTTCGCCGGTGGTTCCAGTCTGAGCAACCCGGGGACGGGGGGCGTGGACGGGGCGTCCGATGGCTTTCTGCGGGTCTTCAATTCATTGCCCGTCAATTTCGGGACCCGTTCCAATACCGCCGATTACGCCGGCAACTATCGCCTCGCCGGCGTCACCCACATTCGCTTCTTTTTGAACGACGTCGAGGCAAATCAGGCCTTCCAGATTCATTTTGGCATCGGCATCGGCGGGCAGCAGAACTTCTGGGAGTACAACGTCCCCTTCATCCCGCTCGATAACGCCTGGAGTGAATTCCAGGTCGACCTCAACGATTCGACTCAGTTCACCCGCACCCAGGGAACCGGCAGCTTCGCCGGCGCCCTCCAGAACGCAACCAACATCCTGTTCCGGCACGACCTCCCGCCCTTCTCCGCCCCCGACCCCATCGCCGGCGAGCTCGGCATCGACAAGATCCGTTTCCTCGGCTCGGCGCCGGTGCTGCCGGCCACCTGGGGCCTGATCAAGAGCCTCTACCGCTAGCCCTCGGGGCGCCAGTGGAGATAGAGGATCTGACTTCCCTGGACCGTCTCGTTCTCGGGGACGATGCGCAGGGAATGGGCCTGGACATCGAGAATCCATGATCCGCGCCCGAGCCATGCCTCGGCATCGATGATCCCGCTCGCCTCCCATCCCCCGGGGGTGTCGGATGAAACGCGGGAGCTGTTCCCCGGATCGGCGGCGAGCGCATGGGCGCGAGCAGCCTCGCGATCGATCTCCGCAATCCGCTCGAGCTTGGCGCTCCGCAGGTTGTAGACCCAGATCGAGCTGTCGCGGGTGAGCCCGAGATCGCTCGCCAGGTTGTAACCGGGATCCTCGAGAAGCATGAGCTCGCCGTGCCTGTTGATATCGATGTTGTCCGGACTCACGATGCCCTCGCTGCCGTCGAGGACGAGGGTGAGCGAGGCCGGCCCCGTCGGGTTGGAAGGGTCGAACTGCAAGTGATAGAGGCGCCCCAAGGGATTGACGGTCTCGGGCGTGCCGGTCGTGACGAAGTAAAACGACCCGGGAGTCACCGGGTCGGCCGACCCGTCCTCGATGCGGATGAAGGCGGACGCTCCTGCCTTCCGTGATGCGGCATCGAAGTCAAAATCGGTCTGGTTCGGGTCCCACGCGACCTCGCTCCAGCGACCGGAGATCGTGCGGCCCTTGACCTTGAAGGTCGCCTCCGAGGCGAGGCTGGTATCGGTGGCGGCAAAAACATAGGTCTTGCCGTTATTGAGCCCATTCCTGGCGAGGGGATCGCTCGCACTCCGGTTCTTGTCGCCGACATACATGTAGAGCTGCGAGTGGAGCCCGTCGCCGTCCGATGGGCCGTCCTCGAGCGGGAAGATCACCGTCTTCTCGCCGGTGAAGGGCACGGCGACGATGTTCTCCCAGGAAGCGCGTCCGATCCGGGCGAGCGCGTAGGCGTCGCCGCCGAAGACGGCGAACGCCTGGCCGCCGCGGCCATCCATCGTCGCCGACCCTACCGACTCCTCGCCGGTGAGGAAGATCGGACGATCGAAGCCGACGGATTCGGCGGCGAGGCAGGCGGAGCAGAGACTGGCGAGCCCCGATGGAACCGGATCGAGCCGCGCCGGAACCTCTCCGATCCACAGCCGCTCGATGGCGTAGCGACCGGAGATCACCTCGACCCGTGATTCCTCGCCCAGACGCCGGTAGCCGAGAATGAGCTCGGACACTCGGGCTCCCGCAGGCAGCGGCCCCGCCCGTCCGCCGTCGGTCTTGTGGAGCTCGTGATTGACGAGGAGGACGAGTTTCCCCTTCTCCGCACCACCCTCGAGCCGATGGACGCCCATTCCGTCCGGCACACCGACGATTCGAAAGACGGCCCCCTCGGCGCCGCCGGTGGCCGGGATCTCTTGACCGGCGGTCGCGATCGTCCAGAAGCGGGCTTCGGGGACGACCGGCCGGAGGTAAGGCGGTGCGCCGGCATAACGATCGGCGCCCGCCGGGGCCTGAATGACGCCGGTCTCGCTCGGCTTTCGCGCCGACGAGCAAACGAGGCTAAGCGAGGCGACGAGCGCGACGGCGAGAGCGGTCGGCCACCTCACTTACGCAGCCCCCGGCTCTCCTCGTAGGCCAGGATCTGGGCGATCCGCCGGGCATGGCGGCCGCCGTCGAATGGAGTCTCGAGCCAGATCGCGACCAGATCTTGCAGCGAGTCGGTCTGGACATAATCCTGACCGAGGACGAGCACGTTGGCGTCGTTGTGGCGGCGCGACATCTCGGCATGCTCGATGTTCATGCACAGCGCTGCGCGTATGCCCAGAACCTTGTTGGCGGCGATGGCGATGCCGTTGCCCGAGTGACAGAGGAGAATCCCGCGATCGAAGTCACCGCTCGCCACACTCTCCCCTACCTTGAAGGCGTATGGCGGATAGTCGACGGGCTCGGTCGAGTTCGTGCCGATGTCCTCAACCGTGTGTCCCTCGGCACGGAGCCAGGGCACGAGCATCTGCTTGAGCTCGTAGCCGCGGTGATCGGCGGCGGCAATGATCCGGAGCTTGTTCATGATCAGCCTTCCCTCTACCCGTCCCGCAGGTCGTACTCCTTGAGCTTCCGATAGAGTGTGCGCAATCCAATGCCGAGCGTGGCCGCGGCGCGCCGCTTGTTTCCTCCCGACGTCCGGTAGGTGGCGGCAATCAGCCGCCGCTCCGCTTCCTCGAGGGTCATTCCCACGCGCACCGGGACGACCTCACCGGGATCGGTCCCTTCGCTGTCGAGCAGGAACTCCGGCAGATCGTCCACCCCCAGGAGCTGCCCCGGCTCGGCGAAAAGCACCATGCCCTCGATGGCGTTCTTGAGCTCGCGTACGTTCCCCGGCCAGTGGTAACGGTTGAGCGCGTGCATCGCTCCCTTGGTCACGCCGCGAATCGGCTTGCCGTGCTCCCCGCTCAGCTCGCGGATGAACGCTTCGACCAGGAGCGGGATATCTTCGCGCCGTTCCCTGAGCGGCGGCAACTCGATGGTCACCACGTTGAGGCGGTAATAGAGATCCTCGCGGAAGCGGCCGCTCTTGACCTCGGCTTCCAGATTGCGGTTGGTCGCAGCGATGAGACGAACATCCACTCGCAGAGTTTGGCTGCCGCCCACCCGCTCGAACTGGCGCTCCTGAAGCACGCGCAGGAGCTTGGCCTGAATGGGAGGAGTGATCTCGGTGATCTCGTCGAGGAATAGGGTGCCGCCGTCGGCGATCTCGAATCGACCTTTCCGGGTGCGGGTGGCGCTGGTGAACGCACCCTGTTCGTGACCGAAGAGCTCGGACTCGATCACTCCTTCGGCGAGAGCGGCGCAGTTGAGCTTGACGAAGGGCTCGTCGCGCCGCGGGCTGTTGTAGTGCAGGGCGGTCGCGACCAGCTCCTTTCCGGTTCCGGTCTCGCCGGCGATGAGCACGGTGGCGCGAGTGGGCGCGATTTGATGGATCATGTCGAAGACCGCGACCATTGGCGACGAGTTCCCGATCAGGTTCTGAAAGCCGTACTTGCGATCCAGACGTCCTTCGAGCCGGGTGACCTTCTCCCGGAGCCGCTGGTGGGAGATGCCCCGTCCGAGCACCGCCAGCAATCGATCGTGATCGAGGGGAGTGACCTGAAAATCGTAGGCCCCTCTACGGATGGCTTCGGTGGCGAGGTCGAGATCGGCGGTTTCCGAGACCAGGATGAAGCAGATCTCGGGGTCGCGCTGGCGGGCCTGGGCGAGAAGATTGAAGCCGTCGATGCGGTGGGTGCGGGCATCGGCGATCACTGCGTCGACATGCCGCGAGTCGATGACATTGAGCGCGGCCTCCCCGTCGGCCGCACTCACGATCTCGTAGCCCTGCCGGGCCAGGAAGTCGACGAGCCGCCGCTCCTCGACCTTGTCGCGGGAAGTGGCGACGAGGACGGTCGCCCCCGGTTGCCCGGGGAGCTCCGAACGATCCACGGGTCGATCCTATGTCGGCCAGCGTTCAGCGGTCAAATGCGTCATTCGACAATGAGTTAGCGTAATCGACCGCCATTGGGCCGGCTCAAGCCAAGGGGCGCCCCAGCCGATGATGAAAGAGGCGGAAAGGGGATGCCATGAGAGTTCGGCGAGCGGCGGAAGCGCAGTCGGGAAGTCGCGCCAGCTTCGACCTCATCCTCACGGCGGCGTGTCCTCGTTGTCAGGCGCCGATCACCGTCGAGGAGGGGACGACCGCCGCCGTCTGCCCCGCAGATCGCGAGACCTTCCTCGTGGCTCCGCTCACCCACCCGATCGAGGTGGTGGTGGCGGCGACGGTCCGAACCGCCGAGGCGCGGCATGAAGCCCGCACCTACCTCCGGGCGGGGCAACACCGCGCGACCTGGATCGGTCGCGGTGGTTGGCGCCTCCTCCCCTATTGGCGCTATCGGGCGAAGGCCTTCCAGTGGGTCGAGGGGCTCCGCCAGGGGCCGCCGGGCTCTGCACGGATGTATCACGACCTCGAGGTGCGAGTGTTCGACTTGCTCCTACCGGCGTCGTCCGCTTCCCCGATCGATTTGCCGCCACGACCGGGCACCTTCGCGGCGCGCATTCTCCGGCCCGAGATGCTGACCGGAGTCAGCTTAGCGCCCGTCGAGCTACCAGAGGACGCCGCTCGGGTACGCGGGATGAGCGAAGTCGAGGTGCGGACCGAAACGGCGGGACCGCGCCTCCTCAAGCGACGGCTGACTCTCGTCGGGGAAGAGCTGCTCGTCGTCCATTTGCCCTTCTTCTCTCTCGAATACCGCTTTCAGGACGAGCTCAGCGAGGTGCTGGTGGATGGGATTCTCGGCGGGGTGGCCGCCCATCGCAAACTCGACCACCCATCCATGACGTCCGCTCCGAGCAAGACCCCATTCCGCGAGGCAACGCCACTCTTCCTGCCTCTCGCTTGCCCGTCGTGCAAGGGCAGCTTCAACTTCGTCCCAGGCGACCGTCTCCATTGCTGCACAACATGCGGGCGAGCATGGGAGAGCACCGACGAGAGGATGATCGAGGTCGCGCATCGCCTGGCGATCACCGCCGGGGCGCAGGCGCCTGGAGCGCGCTATCTGCCCTTCTGGGTGGTTGCGGCGCAGGCCAAGGGCTTCAAACCCTTCGATGTTGCGGCGGGAGAAGCCGGTGAGATTCGAGTATATGTCCCGGCTTTCGAGTCATGGCAGATCGAGAAGCTCGTGCATCTCGGAGTGCGCCTTACTCGTGCTCGCCCGCGCTATCCCACGCTCGAGCTCGGTGGAGCCAAACGCGGCGATGAGCACGAGGTGGCGGGATCAGGATCGCCGGCGTCTCCCAGCGCCAATCTTCCATCGCTCACCGGCGCAACGCTCCGCCGGCAGGAGGCAGAGCGGCTGGCATGGGTCATCCTGGGGTCGTTGGCCTCCTCCGACCCGAGCACGTTCATCGCGTTCATGGAGGACGGTAGCGTCGTGACCGGCGGTGCGGAGCTCCACTGGCTTCCCTTCCGCCCATCGGGGCTCTATCTGCATGAGCCTCTGAGCGGCGCTCTGGTGCGCCCATCGAACCTCGGCGAGCCGGTCAGCGAGGATTCCCCCGGGGCCTGATCTCTCCACGTGGCTTGATCTCTCCCGGTCGCCTGATCTTCGCCG
Source organism: Candidatus Eiseniibacteriota bacterium (assembly GCA_044867365.1). Taxonomy (GTDB): domain Bacteria; phylum Eisenbacteria; class RBG-16-71-46; order CAVPCR01; family CAVPCR01; genus JBIOUT01. The sequence continues at coordinate 7,338 of JBIOUT010000394.1, forward strand.
TGGCTTGATCACCCACCGTTCCCCCTGCGGCATGCTACAGTGATCGCACCGCCCGTGAGGCGAGGCTATCGAGATCGCTCCCTCGGCGCGCCCTCCGCGCTCACTTCAGTCCACATGCGTCGACCCTTTCACCTCGCCCACGTCGTACTTGCCGCCGTCATCTGCGGCCTCTTCATCTGCGCCGGGATGTCCTTCTCCGCATCACCTTCCGCCGATTTCGGCAAGGATCGCGGACACAATGCGTTCTTCCGCCCCCCGGTGAATGTCTCTCGATCAGGCGCTCCTTCTCGCTTCGCCCGGACGAGTCCTCATTCCCTGGCGCTCGATCCCGCCGGTCCGATCTACCTCCTCTGGGTGGAGGCGGTGGCGCACACCAAGGGCGTCGCGCACGAGGTGGCGCTCTGCCGTTATCTCTTCGGGAGCGGCTGGGACAGTCTTCTCACTCCTGTGGGACGGTGGGAGGGCGATCCATCCACTGAACCGACGGCGGCGATCGACAACCACCACATGCTGCATATCGTGTGGCTCGATCAAAGCCAGGCGGTCCGCCGAGTCATGGGTCTCCGCTTCGACGAGAGGTCGGGGGAGCTGACCGACCCGACGGCCGTCTCCGAGCCCGGACAGAGCGCCGCCGATCCGGCGATCGCTGCCGACCCCGAGGGTGGGGTGCACGTCGTATGGTCCGAGATCGATGCGGGCCGGCCGGTGCTTCGCTACCGCCGGGGCGACGGCTCGTGGTGGGAACCGATCAGCACCGTTCCCACCCAAACGAGCACCGAGAAGAGTGAAGGCGCTTTCAATCCGGATGTGGCCTGCGATCCCGGCGGTAGTGTGCATGTGGTGTGGATCCAGAATGTGTCGGGAGCGTCGTTACCCATGTATGAGCGCCGCCGGGCGAGCGGAGAATGGGAGAAACCCGAGCGCCTGGCCGACATTCGCCCCGGATGGTTCGCCAAGCCGCCGGTTGTGTGTGCGACGGAAGATCGGGTGTGGGTCGCCTGGGCGGAGTCCGACGGCAAGGAGGCGAGAGTCGTCGTGCGATCCCGCACCAGCGCCGGATGGTCGGCCCCGCTCATCGCCTCGCGGACCGCTTTCATCGCCGACCAACCGTCGGCGGCGATCGATCCCTGGGGAACGTTGCATCTCGTCTGGATCGAGCGCAGCAAGAAGAATCCCGAGGAGTCCGCCGGGTCCGGGACAGGACCCGGTGGATCCTCGGGATCTACGGGGTCGAGCACCGCCGTTCTTTATTCGAGCACCACTCCTTCGAACCTCGGATTCGGTCCGCCGCGAACCCTCTCGCCCACCGGCCGTGGTCCGTTCGATGGTCCTCTCATCGGCGCCGACGCCAGCGGCCGAGTGGTCGCCGCCTGGGTCGACCTGGGGAGCGGAGGCGGCGACATCGTCTGCCGCCAGGGTGTCGCCGGCTTCACCCCACCCACCGCATTGCTCCGCTACCGCCCAACCGCCCGCTGATTCGCCCCCAGCGGCCGGTACTCTCGCGCCGCTTCGGGTCGCCGCGCGCCCGTTCCTCGCCGCCTGAAAACGGACGCGGCCCCGGTGGCCATCCATGGCCTTCCAGGGCCGCGCCGCTCGATCTCTGAGGCGGTGCTCCGCCGAACGCGACTACTTGAACGTCGACTTGATCCGACCCCAGGTCACGGGCTCGACCGGGAGAGGATTCTCCCAGCGGAAAAGCGGGTCATAGCGCATGCCGTATCCCGGCGGTATGTAGCGCGGATCGTCCGAGTAAGCTCCACCCATGTGCCAACCAATGAGCATGTGCTCCTTGCGTAACTTCGGCAGCGCCCATCCACCGACGACTCGCAACTCGCTCGCGGTGTAGGCGATGCTTCCGATCCCGGACGACGGATAGAAGATGGTGATCAGGTTTCGGAACTCGAGACTTGCCACGAGCGATCCGTCCATGAAGTTGGCCGGCACTTGGGCGGGATCGAGAGGGGGGACGTTCTCGGGCGAGGTGTTGTAGGCGAAGGGGGCATTGAACGACGGGTCCTCGTAGATATCGGCGTAGCCCCCCGAATAGTGGGATTCGATGGCTATTCCGATCTGGTTGCGCTGAGAGAGAACGAGATCGCGAATGTAGACCGTGTATTCGTTGAGCGTGAAGTTGAGTGGGAACGGCAGCCAGGTCGTCGCCGGAACCAGAACTCCTACCAGCTCTAGCTCCTGGCCCACTTGCTGCGGCTCGGTGATCGAAAATCCCCAGAAATCGAACTGCTGGATTGCGAGGTTGTCACCCCCCCCACTCCAGCTTTGTGCGACAACCGGTGTCGACAGGGCGACAAGAAGGAAGGCGCAGGCAAGGTGCCGGTTATGCATGGGACACAATTCCATCGGCCAGGACATCGCTCATAGCGGTCATTCGGAGGTGCGGCGCCTCGCGGCTCGGTCGGCGGGCGGAACGGCGCTACCGCCCGCCGGCGAGCCGTTGAGCACGGTCAGCGATCAATGACGCATGGCGAGCTTGATCGCGCCCCATGTCTTGGCCTGGACCGGAACGGGATCGAGGAGGACCTGCCCGTCCCACTGCAGGTCATATCCCGGCGGGGTGCCGAACACGAACACACCACCGAAGGTGTAGCCGGTCGTCTGGTTGCCGAGCTCGTCGTAGTTCGTGCCGTGCGTAAACGCCACGTCCGCCTCGAACGCGCCTGAGTTGTATTGAGTGTTGTAGTAGATGACGAATCGGGACATCAGCCCGCCGAGGTAGAGCGAGCCGTCGATGTAGGACGCCGGTGCGCTGGCGTTGGGCGGATTCTCGCCGGGGTTCGCATTGAATTGCGAATCCTCGTAAAGATCGAAAAGGCCTCCGGAATAATGGACGACTATGTTGTTCGGATCCGGATGCTCTTCGCCCTGGGAGACCAGACCGGAGATGTAAATGGTGTACTGGTAGCTGTTCGGATCCCAGGAGAGCGGGGCGCTCAGCCCATCGACGATGGAGACGAAGCTCAAGGCGTCTCCCGGGTTCGATGGCGGAAAGGCGCCTTGCTCGAAGGAGAAGCCGTTGTAGTCGATCAAGCTGGATGCCTGAGCCCCGGTGAACATGGTCATGCTCAGCAGGGGAACGAGGAGAGCCATAGCGCCGTTCTTCATGGACACACCTCCGATGCCGAGACTACGTGATGCGGCCGGTCCACATGAAGGCGGCGGATGCCGCCTGATTCCGGTTCAGACGGGCGTTATTCGCCCCGCCAAAGTTCCTTGACACGTCCCCAGGTGGTCGGCTCGACGCTCACCGCCTGGGCCCGCTCCACGCTGCCACCGTAACTCTCTCCGTACCCCGGAGGGACGGCCGCACCGGCGTTGAAGTCACCATTCCAGTGCCAATCGTTCTCGATGCCCTGGGCCACCAGATCGGCCAGCTTGCTCCCCGCCACCCACTCGATGCTGGAGCTGATCGAGCCGATGTCCCCGGCAAAGCGGATCGTCGAGAACGAGGAGAAGTGACCCTGGAGAAGCAACGTTCCGTTGGCGAAAGTGATGGGAACCGCTGGCCTGTCGTAGAGTGGGTCGTAGCGGGGGATGTTGGCAATCGCAGTGCCGGGTCCGAAGGGAGCGTCGACTGGGCCCGCCCAGAGCTCGATTACTCCGCCGTTGTAGGTCTTGACCATCTGCCCCGGAGGATCCGCGAGGGTCAGGTCGTAGATGTGGAGCGTGTACTCGGTGCTCCAATCGGTGATCCCCGGAAGTGAGAACGGCGAACGGCTCTGAAGCTGATCGAGAAGTCCCACGATCTCGAGCTGCTGCCCGATCGCCTGAGCCTCCCTGATCGAGAAGCTGTTCCCAGCCAGGTGCAGAGCCGCAGTCTCGGCTCTCACTTGCTGGGGAATTGAGAAGGCGGCAACCCAAGATGCCGCTGCGACGAGTACGAGTGCCGCAGGCTTTCTCATGTGGCTCCTGATGACCCATCGTCGCGCACCGGCACGCATGATGCGAGCCGGCGATTCGTCGGCGAGTCCAATTGCCTAGAACGAAAACCCTCCGACCCGTGCGGTCGTGTCGTCAATAGATGCGATCGTCAAGAACACGGGTTCGGAGGTACGCGGCCCCCGGGAAAATTCCCAATGCAAACGATCCCGGGAACTTCCCAACTCGTGAAAATGCTACCACATCCAGAGCCGGAGGTCAAGGCTGGGGCTTTCCCCCCCGAGGACCGGGCTATGGTCCCCAGGGGAAGGGGGATCGCTTCGAGGCGCCGGCAGGGCTGGGTCGTGCTCGGAAAAGAAACCCGGCTTCCCGGCTCGAGAGAAACCGGTCCTTGAGACAACTCGCCAAGTCGGCCCCGGGGCGCTACCTGGGTCCGCCGTCCGATCCCCGCCGTCCCTCCTTTTCCTCCCCACCTAGAGACGACGGCGGCAGGGGACTCGAAGGGGCGGCGGCTAAGGGCTCGGGGAGGGCTCGCCGGCGCCGGCCGGCAAGGGGCCCTGGGCAGGGCGGAAGCTCCTCAGAGCCTCCACCTCGTCGGAGAAGACTTCGAACACGAGATTGAGCTTGGTCACCGCGAACAAGCTCTCGACCCGATCGGTGAGGTTGAGGAGTTTCATGCTGCCGCCGGCGCGCTTGAGCGTGCTGTAGCCGTTGATGAGGATTCCCAGGCCCGTCGAGTTGATGTAATTGACCTCCTCGAGGTCGACCAGCACGTTCGAGCGTCCTTCGGCGACGAGCTCACGGATCACCGCCAGGAATCCATCGGCGTCCGATCCTCCCTGGATGCTGCCCGAGACCGAAAGCACGACGGCATGCTTTCCCTCCGACTTGCGCCAAACCTTCATCTCACGCCTTCCGCGGCCTCATGCCTTCCACCAGACGTCGATCCTCTCACCGACCGTTCCCGAGCCAGCGCAACAGGCGTTCGTACACGGGCACAGGTATCACGCGGCGAGCCAGCTTCAATCCCGACTGGGACACGGCGAGCAAGTCCTCGTCGCCACGCCAGTGCTCGCGAATAATATTTTGATCCACCTGATTGAGGAGGACATCGAGAGCCATGAAGGCGACGGCGACGTCGTCGGCCAAACCCAGCGGGCCGAGCAGCAACTCGGGTAGGAGATCGATCGGCGAAATGAGATAGGCCACCGCAGCGCCGGCGATCGCCTTGTGGCGCGTGCCCACCCGCGGATCGCGGGCAAGATCGGCGAACAGGACGAGCAAATCGGGGACCAGGAGAACGAGGCCGCAGCTTTCTTCGCCCCAGGCGCCGGCCAAGCGCTTGAGCCCGCGCAAGACCACCTGACGAAATCGGTCGTAGCCGTCGCGCGCCACTTTCCGGCTCGGATCGAGATCAGTTCGCATGAGCGGTTCGACTGGAGACTCCTCCATCATTGCACCATGATAACATCGGTTTGAGAGAGATGATCGCCCGGCTCACTCCCGAAGGCCGAACTCGAGAACATGATGGTTCGAATCGGTTTTGTTCAGTCACGCCCTGTATTCGGCGAACCCGAGCACAATCGCCAGCGCTTGCTGGCCCAGGCCGAGCGCGTCGAAGCCGACCTCTTGGTTCTGCCCGAGCTCTGCCACTCGGGGTATGTCTTCTGCAGCGCCGAAGAGCTGAGCGCACTGGCCGAGCCCATCCCCGACGGGCCGACCTGCCGGGCGCTCCTCGATTTCGCCCGCCGGCGCCGCACCGTGATCGTCGCCGGCATCTGTGAGCGGGAAGGGAGCCGCTTCTTCAACAGTGCGGCGGTGCTCGGCCCCGAGGGCCTGATCGGCGTCTATCGCAAGATCCATCTGTTCAAGGACGAGAAGCTTTGGTTCGCCCCCGGCAATCGCCCCCTCCAGGTCTTTGATGCCGGCGGCCTGCGAATCGGGGTGATGGTCTGTTTCGACTGGCGCTTTCCGGAGGCCGCTCGGGTGCTGGCGCTGGCCGGCGCCGAGGTGATCGCCCATCCCTCGAACCTGGTGCTGCCCTATTGCCAGGAAGTGATGCGCGCCCGTTGCATCGAGAATCGCCTCTTTGCGATCACCGCCAATCGCGTGGGCACCGATGAGCGCCCGTGCGGCCGCGAGTCATTTACCGGTCAGAGTCAAGTCGTGGATCCCGAAGGAAACCTGCTCTTCCGCGCGAGCAAGGACGGCGAGGAAGAAGGAGCCGTGGATATCGACATCGCCGAGGCCCACCGCAAGCAGATCAACGCCCGCAACGATCTCCTGGCCGACCGCCGCCCCGAATTCTACTCGCCGCTCACCGAACAGGCTCGATCTTGATCTCGCTCCGCCGGCGCCCGACCCCCGGCGGCAGATCGAGTGCTAGAAGCGAACGACCTCGACTCCCGGGGGCGGCTCGAAGCGAAACTCCGCTGCGGGAAGCCCGGGGTTGCGCTGGATCGAATCGACTTCGAGGCGCACACGCTCGCCGTTCTTCTGCTCGACGATGACGCAATCCGAGAGCCCGAGCTTCGCCGACAGCCGCATGTGAACGCGAGTCACCACCTTGACGAGCTCTGGATCGCGGGGCGTGAGCAAGAGCCAATCCCCAGCGGCTTCGCCGGCGGGCGGCGCCGAGGCCCGCGACATGGCATAGAGAGGGGCGAGGACCCGCGATGGTTGCCAGAGGACGGCCAGCGCCGCGTCTCGCTCGGCGGGACTGGCAAATGGGTAACGTTGCGCCTGCTTCTCCTTGACCAGATGGATCCAGACTCCGAGTGAATCGATGTAGACCACCTGCTCATCCGGCTTGTGATAACGCAGCACGAGATCATGCGGGCGCCGGAACAAGAGCTCGCCGCGCGATCGTTCGGGTTCGTCGAAGGCGGGCGACCATCGCTCCTGGTGGAAACGGCCGCGGGCGTCGATGAGCCGATAGGCGTTGCGATCGAGTCGCGCCAGCATCGAGCTCAGAGCCGGAGCGGCGGCACGGTTGGTGTCGGCCGGAGCGGCGGCCGATGCTTGAGCCGCAACCGCTGGGGCCGGAGTCGGCGGCGCCGGCGCCCCGGCGGCGTCGGCCGGACCGAGGAATCGGAAGCCGTAACCGATACCGGCGAGCAGGGCATAGCGCGGCAAGCGACCGATGAAAGCGGCAAGCGCGTAGCGCCGGCGGTCGTAACCGCGGGCGATGGCCATGAGGCGAACCCCATCGACCGGGAGCGGCAGGAACGCGGCGACGCTGAGCGCGATGAACGGCAGCCGCTCGAAGGCGGAGGCCAGGCGCAAGAAGGTGCGGCTCTGCTGCACCTGGGCGAGGCGGCGATGAGCGACCACCGGCCGGAGCGCGGCGTACTCGAGCAAATAAGCGACGGTCGTTCCCGCCGCCGCCACCGCGGCGACCATCAGAACTGGAGCCTGAGTGGCGGCAAAGATGATCGGAGGCGGCGAGGGCAGCGGGGTGATCGTCGTTGCCACCGAGAGATAGAGAAAGCAATCGAGAAGGGCGTCGACGGGTTGCGGCAAAACGCGCGTCGTGTA
>JBIOUT010000395.1:0-12327 GCA_044867365.1 Candidatus Eiseniibacteriota bacterium
CAGTACGCCTTGGCGAAAACCACCCGATACCGGGCAGGGCGCCCCGAGGCGACGCAGGAGAGCCCTGCAACGTCTTCCCCTCCTTCGTTGGGAATGAGACGGATGGAGGCCTTGGTTTCCTCCTTGATCTTGGCCTCGGTCTCCGGATCTCCGTCCCACCCGGCCACCACGAAGCCCCGCTTCGACTCGAGGACTTCTTTGAACTCCGCATAGTTCTTCACCGGATGGGTGTTGGCCTCGCGGAATTGGAGCGCCCGGTCGAAGTAAGCCTTCTGCAACTCCTCGAGGAGCGCCGGGACTCGCTCGCCGAGCACGTTCAGGGGGACGAACTCCTTCTTGCGGTTGTCCCGCCGCACCAGCACCACTTGCCCCTGCGCGACATCGCGCGGACCGATCTCCAGCCGGATCGGCACTCCCCTCAGCTCCCACTCGTTGAACTTCCACCCCGGGGTGTGCTCGTCCCGATCATCGACGTGCAACCGGCAGACTCCGTCGAGGAGCGGACGCAGGGCGGCGACCGCCTCGAGAACTCGCGCCTGTTCCTCAGGCTTCTTCCAGATCGGCACCGCCACCACCTGGTAGGGCGCAACTTTCGGCGGCAGCATGAGCCCGGAGTCGTCGCCGTGGGTCATGATGATCGCTCCCACCAAGCGGGTGGAAACCCCCCAGCTCGTCTGCCAGACATACTTCCGCTGCCGGTCCTCGTCTTGAAAGGTGATGTTGAAGGCTTTGGCGAAGTTTTGGCCGAGATTGTGCGAGGTCCCCGCCTGGAGCGCGCGGCCGTCCGCCATCAACGCTTCGATGCAGTAGGTACGCTCGGCGCCGGCAAACTTCTCCGACTCGCTCTTGCGGCCGGCGAGCACGGGGATCGCCAGGTCCTCCTCAAGGAAGCTCTTGTAGACCCCCAGCATCTTGAGGGTCTCCTCCTCGGCCTCTTCCTGCGTGCGGTGGGCGGTGTGGCCTTCCTGCCACAGGAATTCGACGGTGCGCAGAAAGAGGCGGGTCACCTTCTCCCAACGCACGACGTTCGCCCACTGATTGATGAGAATGGGCAGGTCACGATGGGAATCGATCCACTTCGAATACATCCGCCCGATGATCGCCTCCGAGGTTGGGCGGATGGCCAGTCGCTCCTCGAGCTTCTCCTTGCCGCCGTGGGTGACCCAGGCAACCTCCGGGGCGAAGCCCTCGACATGCTCCGCTTCGGCGGCGAGAAAGCTCTCGGGAATGAACAGCGGAAAGTAGGCGTTCACATGTCCCGTGGCTTTGATCCGCGCGTCGAGACAACGCTGCATGTTCTCCCACAACGCGAAGCCATAGGGACGGATCACCATGCACCCGCGCACCGGCGCGTAGTCGGCGAGCTGAGCCTTCAGAATGACCTGGACATACCAGTTCGAGAAGTCTTGCGACCTGTCGGTCAGCTCCTCGACAAAGCGCTGGGTGGCCTCTTCGGTCAAGTTCTGCTCCCTGTAGGGGTGATGCTTGGGGCGCCCGGCGGGGTAGGTCGCCGGCATGGGGTGCTTGGTAGGTCATTATGGCAACTCGACCGCGGGCTCTCAACCGCGGGGTCAGGGCGCTTCCGAGGGCCATACTAGGGGACGAAGGAATGAAGGGACGGGTTTCCAGAGCTCGATCCCCGCCCTTCCCTCGATGTTTCCGCTGAAACATCTCGCATGTTCCAGCTGGAACATGACAACGACGTTGTCACCGCGTCACCGCGACGGCCATCCCAAACCGTCCAGGGCCAAAGGCCCTAGGGCTGCATGCGGAGCGGGATCGGGGTGAAGCAGAGGATGAAAACGAACAGCGCGGCGAGCGCCACCGCGCGATGCGCGCCGTCGAGTGGGCGATGGGGATCGATGGGGGGTGGGTGGCGGAAACCGAAAATGAGGGGCAGGACGCACCAGGCGATCCATCCCGGCCACCACCGGCTCATGACGAGCATCGAGGCGATGGCGCCGAGACCCACCCAGCGACTCCGCTTGCCGAGAACCCCGTAGGCCACGTGCCCGCCGTCGAGCTGGCCCAAGGGGAGAAGATTGAGGGCGGTCACCAGGATCCCGGCCCAGGCCGCCAGGCCGACCGAGTTGAGCATGAGATCCTGGCCCTCCGGCAACGGGCCGTGCACCCAGCGCACGATCGTCCTGAGCAGGAGCGACTCGCCGAGCTCGAGCGCCGCCCCTTTCGGCACCGGCGCCACGTGCGAGGTCGCCACCCCGATCCATACCGCCGGCAAGGCGGCGAGGAAGCCGGCGATCGGGCCGGCGGCTCCGATCGCCACCAGCGCCCGGCGGTCGGTCATCGGCGAGCGAATGCGAATGAAGGCGCCGAAGGTGCCGAGAAGGGTCGGTGCGGGGATGAAATAGGGCAGGGTCACCTCGACCCCGTAACGGCGCGCAGTCAGGTAGTGGCCCATCTCATGGATGAAGAGAATGCCGAGAAGGGTGACTGCGAACGGGGCGCCGCGCAGGAAGGCGAATGGCCCGGCCAAGGGATTCACCCCCTCGTGGGTGGCGCCGACGAGGAGCGTCGAGACGATGGTGACGAGGAAGAGCGTGACCTGAAGTCGGCTCGGGCGAACAGCCGGCGGCTGAGCCGGCACCTGCTCGAGCCCGGCTGGAGCTCCGAACGATTCCTCGGCCGACTCCAGAGCCGGAGAGGGCGGCCTTGCCGATGGGAATGAGGGCTCCATCGATCGGATTCTACCAGTCGCTCGACGACCCACCGGTAGCCCCCCGACCGGGCGGCTCTATTCCTCTCTCTCCTCCCCCGCCAGGGGCTTCCGAAGCCGCATTTCGGGGTCGCACCCTCCACCCCCGCTTGTCTAGAATGCTCCTAAGCCATTGAGGCGGAGTCAATTCGCAGCACATCGAGGCTGCGACGAGCGGCAGGCATGGGAATTCCATCATGCCGCTCGATTTGTGGAGAACGACCATGTACGGACGGATCCGGGAACATCTCGATCGCGAGCTCGCCGCCATCCGGGAGGGTGGTCTCTATAAGGAAGAGCGGGTCATCGAGACCGCTCAGGGAGCTGAGATCAAGGTCGGCGGGCGCACGGTGATCAACTTTTGCGCCAACAACTATCTGGGTCTCGCCAATCATCCCGATGTCCGTCGCGCCGCTCATGAGGCCCTCGATCGCTGGGGATTCGGTCTCTCATCGGTCCGTTTCATTTGCGGCACCCAGGCTATTCACAAGCAGCTGGAAGAAGTGATCGCCCGCTTCCATGGCACGGATGACGCCATTCTCTACACCTCCTGCTTCGACGCCAATGGCGGCGTCTTCGAGCCCCTCCTCGGTGAAGAAGACGCGATCATCTCCGACGCCCTCAACCACGCCTCGATTATCGACGGCATCCGGCTCTGCAAGGCCCAGCGCTTGCGGTTCGCCCATTCCGACATGGACGACCTCGAGACCCAGCTCAAAGTCGCTCAGAGCGCCCGCTTCCGAATGATCGCCACCGACGGCGTCTTCTCGATGGACGGCGACGTCGCCAACTTGAAGTCGATCTGCGACCTGGCCGAGCGCTATGACGCCCTGGTCATGGTCGACGAGGCGCACGCCACCGGCTTCTTCGGCCCCACCGGGAAGGGCGCGCACGAGTACTGCGGCGTCGCCGGCCGGGTCGACATCATCAACTCGACCCTCGGCAAGGCGCTCGGCGGCGCCTCGGGTGGCTTCGTGACGAGCCGCCGCGAGATCGTCGAGTTCTTGCGCCAGCGCTCCCGGACTTATCTGTTCTCGAATACGCTCGCTCCGGCGCTCGTCGCGGGATCGATCGCCGCCTTCGAGCTCGTGTCCAAGACCGCGACCTTGCGCGATAAGCTCATGCGCTCGACCGCCGTCTTCCGCCGGGAGATGCTGTCGCGTGGCTTCGAGCTCAAGCCGGGAGAGCACCCGATCGTCCCCATCATGCTCGGCGACGCCCGGCTGGCCCAGGAGATGGCTCGTGCGCTACTCGATGAAGGCATCTATGTCATCGGATTCTCCTATCCGGTGGTGCCCAAGGGGCAGGCGCGGATCCGGGTGCAGATCTCGGCGGTTCATGAGCCGCAGCATCTCGAGCGGGCGGTCGACTCCTTCACCCGGGTGGGGAAGGCGATGGGAGTGCTATCGGCGGTATAGACGAGGTGGAGGAGGGAGAGGGCGATGGATTATCTCGAGTATTACCGCTTCCTCGCGGATTGGCGGGAGCGGGTGCTGGCGGCGGTCAAGGCATTGCCTGAGGGTTCAGCCGACCGGCGCCCCGCCGGCGGCCGCCATTCCCCACGCGGCCTACTCAATCATCTCCTCCAATCCGAAACCTATTGGATCGATGGCGTCGTGGCCGGCGGCTCGCCGGCGGAAGACGACATCGGCCTCACGCTCGAAGAGCTGGATGAAGCCTTCGCCGCGCGCCGCCGAACCACCGAGGCGGTGCTGAGAGGGCTCACCGCCGAATCGGTGGCGCGCGAGACCCGAGCGCCCTGGGATCCGGGGGTGCGCTTCACTATCGATCGCGCCTTCATCCATTTCATTACCCACGAGGCCCACCATCGCGGGCAACTCTGCCTCCTCATCCGCCAGCTCGGCGGCGAGCCCCCAAGCGTCGATCTGCTCTGACCGGAGCCACTCCCGGCGACGTCGATGATCGAAGTCTCAAGCCTCACCAAGACCTACGGCCCGACGACGGCGATCGCCGATGTCACCTTCAGCACCGGCAAAGGCGAGGTGCTCGGCTTTCTCGGCCCCAATGGCGCCGGCAAGACGACGACCATGCGCATCTTGACCGGATACCTCCCCCCCACCTCCGGAAGCGCGCGGGTGGCCGGTTTCGATGTGGTGAAAGATTCGCTCGCTGTCCGCCGGCGCATCGGCTACCTGCCGGAGAACGTGCCTCTCTATCCCGAGATGACAGTCGCCGGCTATCTCGATTATGTCGGCGCCTTGAAACGCATCCCGCGCTCCCGAAGGCGGGAACGGCGCGACGCCGTCATCGAGCAATGCGCCTTGGCGGCGGAAGAACGGACCATCCTCAAGAAGCTCTCGAAAGGATTCCGCCAGCGTGTGGGGCTGGCGCAAGCCTTGATTCACGATCCCGAGGTGTTGATTCTCGACGAGCCGACGGTGGGGCTCGACCCGCGTCAGATCATCGAGGTGCGCCGCCTCATCAAGAGCCTCGCCGGCAGTCGGACGATCGTTCTCTCGACCCACATCCTGCCCGAGGTCGAGCAGGTGTGCGACCGAGTGGTCATCTTGAGCCGCGGCCGGGTGATCGCCGAGGACACCCCGTCCAACCTCACCCGCCGCCTGCGCGGCGCCTCGAGCCTCCGCGTGCGACTACGCGGGGCGAGCGAAGCCGATGTCGCGGCGCTGCGGACGATGTCCGGGGTGCGGGCGCTCCGGGTGACCGGCCAGCAGGACGGGGTCGTCGCCCTCGAGGTCGATGCCGATCCGGAGGCGGAGATCGCCGAGCCGCTGGCGAGAGCGGCGGTGGAGCGCGGGCTGGGGGTGCGGGAGATCGTCCCCGTCGGCATGAGCCTCGAAGACATCTTCCTCGAGCTCACGACCCGAGAAGAGGAGGCCGCTCCCACGGCGCCGCTCGAGCCCCCTCGAGCCTCGGCCTGAGGAAACCGATGTCGACGACGCTGACCATTGCCTGGCGCGAGTTTCGCTCCTACTTCGCTTCGCCCATCGCCTACGTGGTGCTCACCCTTTTTCTCTTTCTCAACGGCTATCTCTATTACTCGAGCTTGATCGAGTTCGTGAACCGCTCGCTCGTCTTCGACCAGCAGGCGGGCATGATGGGCGGCGATGTGCCGCCGATGAATGTCAACGAATGGGTGATCCGCCCTCTCTTCTACAACGTGAGCGTCATCTGCTTGTTCTTGATCCCGATGATCACCACCCGACTTCTGTGCGAGGAGAAGAAGAGCGGGACGATCGAGCTCCTCATGACCTCGCCGGTGACGGAGCTCGAGGTGACCATGGGGAAGTTCCTGGCCGGCCTCGGGCTCTACCTGGTGATGCTCGCCGGCTCGGCCGCGACGATCGCGGTGAGCTTCGTCTATGGCCATCCCGATCCGGGTCCCGTTCTTACCGGCTATTTGGGCCTTCTCCTCCTCGGCAGCGCCTGCCTCGCTCTCGGCACCCTCGTCTCCTCCCTGACCGAGAACCCGATCGTGGCCGGTTTTGCCGGTTTCGCCCTCTTCCTCACCCTCTGGCTGGTGCACTGGGCGGGGGAGTTCGCCAAGGGGCCCACCGGCTCGGTCCTCTCTTACCTGTCAGTGGTCCGCCACTTCGAGGACATGTCGAAAGGAGTGCTCGACACCCGCGACGTGGTCTTTTACTTGAGTCTGGTCGTCTGCGGACTCTTCGCCACCATGCGGGCGCTCGAATCCGCACGGTGGAAGGCCTGAGATGCTCGAGGCCCGCAAACGCCGGCTCGCGGGCGGCGCCAATGCCGCGCTGAGTCTCCTCCTGCTCATCGGATTGCTGGTCGCGGTCAACTATCTGGCCAATCGCCATCACCTGCGCCGCGACTTCACCGCCAACCGTTTTTACAGCCTCTCCGATCAGACGCGGCGGGTGCTCGCGGGGCTCGACCGCGAGGTGCAGGTCATCGCCTTTTATCGGACGGGTGATCCGGAGATCGACCCGGTGCGCGACCTCCTCAAGGAGTACGACGACCTCTCGCCGCGCCTCTCCTTCGAAGTGGTCGACCCCGACCGCCAGCCGGCGCGAGCCCGGAGATATCCCCATCTCGACTACGGCACGACGATGGTCGATGCCGGCGATCGCACCGAACGGGTGAAGGGCGCCGATGAGCAAGCGTTCACCAACGCCCTCATCAAGGTCACGCACAACGAGAAGAAGAAGATCGCCTTTCTCACCGGACACGGCGAGCGCGAGGTCACCGACCAGAGCGAGCCTGGATACTCGCTGCTGCGCTCCCGTCTGGTCGACGAGGGCTATGACGTCGAGACCCTCAACCTCGCCACCGAGACCCGCGTCCCCGAGGGTATCCGGGTGCTCGTCATCGCCGGCGCCGCCAAGGAGCTTCTTCCACCCGAGCGGCAGGAAGTTTCGTCGTATCTCGATGGCGGCGGCTCGGCCTTGATCCTCGCCGATCCCGCTCCAGCTGCGAGTCACGCCGATCTTCTCCGCCCGCGCGGCATCGAGCTCGGCAACGATCTCGTCGTCGATGTCTCCGGGGTGGGGCGGCTCTTCGGCGCCGATGAGTTCCTGCCCATGGGGATCGAGTACGGCCAGCACCCGATCACCGATCGCTTCAACCTGACCACCGTCTTCCCGCAAGCGCGATCGGTGCGCGGCAGGCCCGATGCACCGGAAGGAACCGAAGTCGTGGAGATCGTCCTCACCGCGCCCGCGAGCTGGGCGGAGGCCAATCCCGACCGCCGGCCGATCAAGCTGGATGAGGGAGATCGACAGGGTCCGATATGCGTGCTCGCTGCGGCTTCGCGGTCCGTGGGCGCCGACAGCACCTCGAGAGCACCGGGAGCAGGCGCAACCGCCACTCCCCCGGCACGGATGATGCGTCTCGTCGTCGCCGGTGACGCCGACTTCTGCGCCAACGGTTACTCGAGCTTCGGCGGCAACCTCGATCTCGCTCTCAACGCGATCGGCTGGCTTGCCCAGGAAGAAGACTTGATCGCCATCCGCCCGCGGAGCCCCGAGGACCGGCGGGTGCAGCTGACCCAGGCCCAGGCAACCGCCGTCGGCTCGGTCCTTCTCCTCGCCATGCCCCTCGCCGTGGTGGCGACCGGGGTGGCGGTCTGGTGGCGCCGCCGCTGAGCGGAATGCGGGCCCGCGGCACTCTGATCCTGCTCGTTCTCTTCGCACTGGTCGGCGGCTATGCGCTTCTCGTCGAGCGCCATCGGCCGAGCCCGGAGGAGCGGGAGAAAACAGAACGGGTGATCCTCGATCTCGATCCCGCGGCAATCACCGAGATTCGATGGGTGCGGGGGGACGCGGTTGTCGCTCTCGAGCGCCGGAAAGGGAACGCCTGGCAGATCGTCGAGCCCCGACGAACCGCCGCCGACGAGGGGGCCGCGAGCGCTCTGGCCGGGATCTTCGACAAGCTCGAGGCCGAGCGCTGGCTCAAGACCTCGGAGATGGACACGACGGCGACGGGGCTGAGCAATCCCTGGCTGCGAGTCGTCGTGCAAGCGACGGATTCGTTGCGCACCGTGCGTCATGAGCTCGCGGTGGGAAGTCCCAATCCCGCCGGAGATGCCTACTTCGCCCGGCTCGATGCGGAGCCGAGGATCGCTCTCCTCTCCTCGTGGCTCGTCGACTCGAATCTCAAGAAGTCATTCTCGGATCTGCGCGACAAACGGCTCGTCCACTTCGATCCCGAGGCGGCTCGCCGAATCGAGATCAGGAGTCCCTCCCGCCGGCTTGTCCTCCTCGAGAATGCAGGGGCCTGGCGCCTCGCCGAGCCGCCGCTACCCGCCGACGAAACCGCCGTCCGAAGTCTCCTCGATCGCATCGTCCAGCTCGAGGCGATCGAGTTCATCGATGAAAGCTCACAAAGCTCGCCGCCGAACCTATCGTACGGACTGGCGGCGCCGCAGGTCACCGCGCTGGTCTTGGGTGAACGAGATTCGCTTCTCGCCCGCATCGAGATCGGAGCGGTCGGCGACAGGGGCGCCTATGCGCGTGCCGGCGGCCGCGATGCCCCCGGGGCGGTTGTCACCGTGCCACCCGCGGCCGCCGAGGAGCTCGCTCCCGAGATCGAGACGCTCCGCGACAAGCGCCTCGTCGATCTCGGAGCGTCCGAGATCGACACTCTGCGGGTGATCGCCGGCTCGCGAGTGGCTGTGGTCTGCCGTGATTCGTCCGGCGCGTTTGGGCGCGGCGGCGCATCGCAAGACGTCGAGGGCAATCGCGTGGTCTCGAATCTTCCTTATCTTCGCGTTAATCGGTTCATCGACGAGAAGGCCCCGACCCCGGCCGGGCTTCGCCGCTATGGCCTCGATACGCCACCGCTCCGCCTCCTCCTTCGATTGCGGAACGGCGAGACGCAGGAAGTCGCCTTCGGGAACGAATCGGACAAAGAAGGCGTCTTCGCCTACCGGCCGGGACGGCCGGGAGTGGTCCTGGTCACCGAATCGATGGTTTCCGATTTTCGCCGTCTCCTCGAGCCGGTGCAGGCCGGGAGCGCCCAGAATCAACATTAGAAGAGACAGAAGGGGAGGGAAGGAAGCGCGGAAACGGCGCCCCCATCACCGGTTCCGGAATGGGACAGGGAACCGCGGCGCCGCTTGCGGGTAGACGACTCGAACGCCCCGGGCCATGGTCGGGAGACCAAGATCGTCGCGGAATGGCCGAACGGAAGACTTGGAGGGAGTCGCCGTCATCCTCGAGGGACAGGCTGTCATGAGCAGTGATTTTTATTCGTGGAAGGGTGGGCACGAGAGATGGGAGCTCGAGTCCACCCTCCTGTTCATGATGACTTCCGTCCTCAAGGGTCGGACCGAGACCGGTATCGAATCGAACGTCCTCTACTACGATGAGGACGTCAACATGTACCTGGCCGGGCTCCTCGCCGCCTACCTCGATCCCGCCTATGCCGAATGGAGCGCTCCATTCATTTCGCGCTTCGATACCGATGTCGCCGCCATGGTCCGGGGATCCGACGAGCGCGGGAAATACTGGATCTACAAGGTGAACGCCGATCACCTCATGGTCAGCCTGGGGATCTTCGAGGCGCCTAGCGAGGGCGTCGTTCAGCCCGGCGCGCCGGCCGGGGTGGCGCCGGTGGTTCCGGCGCTCCCGCGGGAGCAGCGAACTTACGTCGGCCGCGGCGGTACTTATTACGAGCTCGCCGCCTCCTATGGCCGCGCCCTGGCTCGCCGGCCGACGGCGGCGGTCGAGGTGCTCGAGAAGCTGTCTCGCGGTTTCGAGACCTATGTGACCATCCTCAATTACGTCCGGTCTCATTACTTCAACCTCATCGACCGGCTGGGGCATCGGGGGATGGAAGCGATTCAGCAGCTCATCGACGAAGAGGCGCGCTCGAGCGAATTCAAGGCGAAGGTGGACCGCCTCCTCGATCTATACTCCGCCTGGAGGAGGACGGGCGACCCCACCCTTCTCCCCGCCATCCAGCAGGTGGTGGACGAGATTCGAACCACCAAGCCCGACTTCCGCTTCGATCTTCCCAGCTAGAAAGGGGCGCCCTTTGAGCGACACGGGCAAGCAATCCCGAACCCATTTCTCGCAGCGGCCCCTCTGCACTCTCTCGGTCGCGAGCTTGCTCGCTCTGGGTCTCATCACCGCCGCCTTCGCCGGATCAACAAAACCTGCCGCCCCCGCCGGCGCCGCCAAGGCGCCGGTCAAGGCTCGTGACCTCTCCGGTGTCTGGCAAGTGCACGTGACCGGAGGATTGGTCGGCTCGTCATTGCTCTGCCAGGCGGTGCCCGAGCTCAATCAGACCCAGCTCGACACCGTGCTTAAGGCGCGCAACTTGAAAGAGCTCTTCTACGCCGTGGTTCCCGATTCCGCGCGCGCCTGGTTCGACTCGGTATGTGAGCCCATCTTCGAGGGCGATCAGGTGCGAGGGACATGTCGCATCCCGCTCACCTACGCCAGTCCGTGCGGCCTCATCGCCGATCTAACCTTCCACGGCCGGCTCGTCGGGGACACGAGCTTCACCGGTGAGGGTCAGGCGCAAGTGAATACGGGCGGACCGGGACTGTGTCCGGAGGCCACCTGCCCGGGAGAGCTCAGGGTCATCGCTCGCCGCATCGGCGACGTGCCTAGCTCGGCGACTCCGAAACCCTAGCCCACCCCTAGCCCTTCCCCGGTGCTATCGGCCGGAGCTTGTGGGCCCGCCGCCGCCCGGGTACCCTCCCCGCGGGGCGCCGAGGCCGGCTCAAGACTCTCGACCGGGCGCCTGAGCTCGCCGCCCGCCGGCCCCTGCCGCCGCGAGCCTCCCATTTGCCAAGGAGGAGATCCCTATGGTCCAGCGTTCCCTTGTGGTTGTCTTCGCACTCATCCTCGCCGCCGCCCCGAGCTGCCAACAGAAGGAAAAGGCAGCGGAGACGTCACCCGCCGAGAGCGGCGCACCAGCTGCAGAGATGGCCCAACAGACGGCACCTCAACAGGAGCCTGCTTCCACGAGTGGAAGCGCTCCAGCAACGGAGGCTCCAACGATGACTGAGAATGCTCCTGCAGCTCCCGCCGCCGGCGGCGCCGCTGCGGCGGCCAAGACCGAGGCGGCCGCCAAGACCACAGCCTCGGGACTCAAGTACATCGATGAGGTGGTGGGGACCGGTCCCTCTCCCAAGACCGGACAGATGGTGAGCGTGCATTACACCGGATGGCTCAAGGACGGCACCGAGTTCGATAACTCGCGTCGCCGCGGCGTGCCCTTCGAGTTCGCCATCGGTCAGGGAAACGTGATCAAAGGCTGGGACGAGGGAGTGGCGACGATGAAGGTCGGAGGAAAGCGGAAGCTCATCATCCCGCCCAACCTCGCCTATGGCGAGAGGGGCGCCGCCGGCGTCATTCCCCCCAACGCCGAGCTCACCTTTGATGTGGAGCTACTCGGAGTAAAGTAAACGTTCAGGGATGCGCGGCCCGGCGCCACGGAAGCGCCGGGCCGGCCACACTCGCTAGCCCCCACACAACTTTCCGCGCCGTAACGCAATTTTCGGAGGACCTCCGTGGATGGACCGATCCTGATCCTGATACCGCTCGGAATGGCACTTGCCGCCGCTCCCGGCGCCACCACCGGTGCACCGGCGGCCGCCCCCGCGGCGGCCGATAGCATCGCCGCGCTTTGCAACGAATACTGGGAAGGCACTCTCCGGGCGAGTCCGACTTGGGCAACTTCACTGGGCGATCGCCGTTACGATCATCTTCTCGACGACAACACCCCCGAGGGCCGCGAGCGAGACCGCCAGCGCCTCGAAGGACTACGCGCCAGGACACAGGCCATCGATGCCCGGGTTTTGCGGCCCGCCGACCGGGTCAATCGTTCGGCGCTCCTCGACGAGCTCGAATCGGGTCTCTCGTCGATCGCCTGTGAGTTCGATACCTGGACGGTCGATCCGCTCAACGGCCCGCAGACGAGCTTCTGCAATCTCCCTTCGATCACTCCCATCCGCAGCGCCGCCGAGGGCCGGGCGATGGTCGAGCGCTGGCGACTGATGGGGCCCTACATCGATACCCACATCGCCAATCTGCGCGGCGGGCTCAAGAGCGGCCGAGTGGCGACTCAAGATCAAGTGCGGCGGGTGATCGAGGAGATCGACGAGCTTCTGGCGAAGCCCGACGCCGATTGGCCACTCCTCGAGCCTCTGGCCGAGAAGC
>JBIOUT010000396.1:0-4933 GCA_044867365.1 Candidatus Eiseniibacteriota bacterium
GTTCGGGACCTATCCGCCCGCCGACATCACCGAGACCGGAGAGGCCTACACCGTGACGGTGGAGATCCCCGGGCTCAAGAAGGAGAACATCAAGCTCGACGTGCACGAGAACGTCCTCTCGCTGCGCCTCGACAAGCAGGAAGAGCGCAAGGAGGAAGGTCGCAACTACCGCCATGTCGAGCGATTCTACGGGACGTTCGAGCGCCGGTTCCCCTTCGCTACGCCGATCGACGCCAGCAAGGTGAAGGCGAGCTACAAGGACGGTTTGCTCGAAGTCGTGCTGCCCAAGGCGGAGAGCTCGCGCACGCGATCGATCGAGGTCGAGGTCAAGTAAGGTCGCCTTCGGGCGACTGGGTTGGCCGCGGCGGGCGGGATCGTGGGATCCTGCCCGCCGCATTCACGTTTATCGTCTCGTTGACCCCCTTCAGACCATCACCTACCTTGTGAGCCATGGCGCAATCAGCAACATCCTCCACGACCTCAGCCGCTGACCGAGCGAGCTCGCGCCCGATCCTCGTCTGCGTGGCATGGCCCTACGCCAACGCCCCTCTCCATCTCGGACATATGGCGGGGTGTTATTTGCCCGCAGACCTCTTCGCCCGCTTCCAGCGCTTGCGCGGCAACCAGGTCCTCATGGTCTCCGGGAGCGACGAGCACGGCACCCCGATCACGGTGACCGCCGAAAAGGAAGGAGTGAGCCCGGCGGACGTCGCCGAGCGCTATCATCGGATCAACACCCAGGCGCTCGCCGATTTCGCGATCCAGTTCGATCTCTTCACCCGAACGACGACCGAGAACCACCGCCGGGTCGTCCAGGATCTCTTTCTGCGGCTCCATGAGCGCGGCTTCATCGAGCCGCGCATGATGAAGGTGCCCTATTGCCCGCAGTGCCGGCGTTTCCTTCCCGATCGGTTCGTCGAGGGGACCTGCCCGCATTGCGGCTACCCCCAGGCCCGAGGCGATCAGTGTGAGAACTGCGGGCGCACCCTCGACCCGCAGGAGCTCATTGATCCGCGCTGCCGGATCTGCGGGAGCACTCCGATCATCCGTGAGACGGAGCACCTCTTCTTCCGGTTGAGCGCCTTCGCGCAGCGGCTTCTCGACTGGCTCGCCGACAAGGACTACTGGCGGGCCAACGTCATCACCTTCACTCGCAACTTCATCCAGTCGGGGCTCAAGGACCGGGCGATCACCCGTGACCTGAGCTGGGGAATCCCGGTGCCCATTCCCGGCTATGAGGAAAAGCGCATCTATGTCTGGTTCGAGGCGGTCATCGGCTACCTCTCGGCCTCGATCGAGTGGGCCGAGCGACAAGGGCGACCGCAAGCCTGGGAACGCTGGTGGAAGTCGCCCGAAGCCCGTCACTACTACTTCCTGGGCAAGGACAACATTCCCTTTCACACCATCATCTGGCCGAGCATCCTGATGGGGTTCGGGGACCTCAATCTCCCCTATGACGTTCCGGCCAACGAGTACCTGCAGCTCGAAGGAGCGAAGTTCTCGAAGTCAGGCGGAGTGGGGGTGGCGGTGAACGACGTCATCGGCCGATTCGAGGTCGATGCGCTTCGCTATTACCTGACCGCCAACATGCCGGAGACCAAGGACTCGAATTGGAGCTGGGAGGAGCTCGTCCAGCGGGTGAATGACGAGCTCGTGGGGAACCTGGGCAACTTCTGCCATCGCACTCTCACCTTCGCCCACCGCACCTTTGGGGCGATTCCCGCCGCCGGGCCGCTCGACGAGGTCGATCGCTCGGTGTTGGCCCGCATCGGCGAGGCGGAGAAGGAGGTGTCGGCGGCATTCGAGGCGTGCGAGTTCCGACGGGCGCTGCGCGGGGTCATGGCGCTCGCGCAGGCGGGTAATCAATATTTCGACCGCAAGGCCCCCTGGGCGCTCAAGAAGTCGGACCTGGTGGCTTGCGGCACCGCCATCCACATCTGCTTGCAGATCGTGCAGGCGCTCGCCGTCTATTCGGCGCCCTTTGTGCCCCACGCCGCCGAGCGGCTCGTCGGCTATCTCGGCGCCGGCCCAGGGCCCAGCCGCTGGACGCAGGCGACCGCCGAGCTGCCGGCCGGCCGAGCGCTTCCCGAGCCCGCGGTCCTCTTCACCAAGCTCGATCCGGAGACGGTCACCGCCGACTCGAGCGATCCGGCTTAAGCCTCGTCCCTGCCAGGCGTCCTCCTGCTCAGCCTCGTACCGCCTAAGCGTCCTCCCCACCGCCTTCGTCATCGGCACCTTCGCCGTTACCCGCGGACATATCCTCATCGTCTTCGGCGCTCGGCTCGGTGTCGCCCTCGGCAGGTCCGGCGTCGGTCTCGGCAGCCATCTCATCGTCGACGGCAGCGGTGCCGGTCGGGCCGCCGCCATTCTCCGGCGGCCCACCGACTCTCGTCTCTTCTTCGTCTTCGCTTGCCATCCGCGCGACATCGACGACCTCATCGCCGAGGCCCACATTGATCAGGTGGACGCCCTGGGTGTTGCGCCCCTGGAGCGAGACACCCTTGATCGGCAGCCGGATGATGACCCCGTTCTTGGTCATGATCATGAGCTCGTCCTTGTCGACGACCTTCTTCACCG
The DNA here is from genome assembly GCA_044867365.1 of Candidatus Eiseniibacteriota bacterium. GTDB lineage: Bacteria > Eisenbacteria > RBG-16-71-46 > CAVPCR01 > CAVPCR01 > JBIOUT01. The sequence continues at coordinate 2,578 of JBIOUT010000396.1, forward strand.
CAACCACCGGTCCGTTCCGCTCGGTGGTCTTGACGGTGATCACCCCCTTGCCGCCACGTCCGGTGACCCGATAGTCGGCAAGCGGACTCCGCTTGCCGTAGCCGTTGCGGGTGACGACGAGGAGATGCTCGTGGGTGCCGCCGGTGACCATCGAGACGACGGCGTCTTCGGGGCCGTCGAGGGTGACGCCGCGGACTCCTCGCGCCGTGCGGCCCATCGGCCGCACCCGGCTCTCGGCGAAGCGGATCGCCCGGCCCTGCCGCTTGGCGAGAATGATCTCTTGATTGCCGTCGGTGAGGACCGCATCGATGAGCAGATCGCCCTCATCGAGGTTGATAGCGTGAATGCCGGAGCGGCGGACGTTGGCGTAGGCGGTGATCGTCGTCTTTTTGATCACCCCCTTACGGGTGGCCAGCACCAGATAATGGCGCTCGTCGAACTCGCGCACCGGCACGACCGCCGCCACCAGCTCTTCGGGCTTGAGCGCCAGGAGATTGACCAGCGCCTTGCCCTTGGCGGTGCGCCCGGCCTGCGGGATCTCGTGCACCTTGAGCCGATAACAACGCCCCTTGCTGGTGAAAATGAGCAGATTGGCGTGGGTCGAGGCGATGAACAGGTGCTCGATCCAGTCCTCGTCCTTGGCGATCGCTCCACGGATACCACGCCCGCCCCGGCGCTGGCTGCGATAGGTGGTGACCGGGAGACGTTTGACGTACCCCATGTGGGTGATCGTGATCACCATATCCTCTTCGACGATGAGATCCTCGATGTCGAAGTCGTCGAGGACCGAGGAGCTGATCTCGGTACGCCGATCGTCGCCGTACTTCTCCTTGAGCTCGAGGGTCTCCTTCTTGATGATGTCCATCACCTTGGCCGGGTCGTCGAGAATTCCGCGCAGGCGATCGATCTCGGCCAGGAGCTCCCGGTACTCGTCATCGATCTTCTGGCGCTCGAGCCCGGTGAGGCGCTGGAGCCGCATTTCGAGGATGGCTTGGGCCTGAATCTCGCTGAGCCCGAAGCGCTGGATGAGCCCGGCCTTGGCGGTGGCGGTGTCGGCGGCTCCACGGATCAGCTTGACGATCTCGTCGATGTTCTCGACGCAGATGCGCAAGCCTTCGAGGATGTGGGCGCGCTTCTCGGCCTCTTCGAGGTCGAAGCGGGTCCGGCGCACCACCACTTCCCGCCGGTGCTCGATGAAATGCGCCAGCATCTGGCGGAGGGTGAGCACCTGTGGCCGATTGCCCACGAGCGCGATCATGATCGCCCCGAAGGTCGACTGCATCTGGCTGTGCTTGTAGAGCTGGTTCAACACCACCTGCTCGTCGGCATCTTTCTTGAGCTCGATGACTACGCGCAGCCCGTCGCGGTCGGACTCGTCGCGCAGATCTTGGACCCCCTGGGCTCGTCCCTCTTTGACCAAGCTGGCGATCTTCTCGAGCATGTTGGTCTTGTTCACCTGATAGGGGATCTCTTCGACGATGATCGCCTGGCGGCCGCCGCGCAGGGTTTCGATCCGGGTCTTGGCGCGCACGACGATGAGCCCGCGCCCACTCAGATAGCAGTCGCGAATCCCATGGGTCCCATAGACGATGCCGCCGGTCGGGAAGTCGGGCCCCTTCACCAGTTCGAGCAGCCGCTCATCCGGCACCGCCGGATCGTCGATCATGGCGACGATCGCGTCGACGACCTCGCCCAGATTGTGGGGCGGGATGTTGGTGGCCATGCCGACTGCGATCCCCGACGAGCCGTTCAATAGGAGATTGGGAGCGAGCGAAGGCAGGACAGTCGGGACCTCACGCGTCCCGTCGTAATTGGGCTCGAAGTCGACGGTCTGCCGCTCGAGGTCGCGCAAGAGCTCCTCGGCGAACTCGGTCAGGCGCACCTCGGTGTACCGTTCGGCCGCCGCCGAGTCGCCATCGATCGACCCGAAGTTCCCCTGGCCGTCGATGAGCGGATAGCGCATCGAGAAATCCTGCGCCATGCGCACGATCGTGTCGTAGATCGCGACCGGGCCATGAGGATGGTAATTACCGTGCACGTCGCCGGTGACCTTGGCGGACTTGCGGTGGGGCCGATCGTGGGTGAGGTTCAGGTCGCGCATACCGACCAGCACCCGCCGGTGCACGGGCTTGAGCCCGTCTCGCACATCGGGGAGCGCCCGCGACACGATGACGCTCATCGAGTAGTCGATGTACGAGTTCCGCATCTCGTCCTCGATGTAGATCGGGACGATGCGTTCTCCACGAGTGGCCATGAGCCTTACTCCTCAGGATCCGCAATTGGATCGGGGGCCGAGGGTCCGAGGGTCCGAGATGTTGCGGTCGCTCCCTGTGCATTCCCTGACAGGGCAGCGGGG
>JBIOUT010000397.1:0-2305 GCA_044867365.1 Candidatus Eiseniibacteriota bacterium
CCTTCATCGCCGGAGCCGACATCAGCGAGCTCAAGAATCTCGCCGGGCCGAGCGGTTACGAGGCTTCGCGTCTCGGACAAGGGGTGCTCCGCCGGCTCGGGCGCTTGCCGGTGCCCTCGATCGCCGCGGTCAATGGCTATGCCCTCGGCGGTGGTTGCGAGCTCGCCCTGGCCTGCACGCTGCGGATCGCGGCGAGCGAGGCGCGCCTCGGACTCCCGGAAGTGACCCTCGGCCTCATTCCCGGCTATGGTGGAACGCAGCGGCTCGCCCGATTGGTGGGCGTGGGGCGCGCCCTCGAGCTCATTCTCACCGGCGAGCCGGTGAGCGCCGAGGAGGCGCTCCGCATCGGGCTCGTCAACCGGGTGGTGCCGGGAGCGGAGCTCATGGCGGCGGCCATCGCATGGCTCAAGACCATCATGAGCCGCGGGCCGCTGGCCATTCGCGCCGCGCTCGAAGTGGTGCGATCGGGCGCCGACGGGCCCCTCGATGCCGGCCTGGAGCTCGAAGCCCAGTCCTTCGGACTCTTGTGTGCCACCGAGGACATGCACGAGGGGGTGGAGGCCTTTCTCGGCAAGCGGAAGCCCGCCTTCACCGGCCGCTAGGCCGAAGAAGAACGGAGCCGCCGGGCTCCGGGCGGGATCGAAAGGGTGATCGGGGTGATTGGAGCCCCGGAATCATCCGAAAGAGATAAGCGTGGGAGAGACATCGTATGCCGCGTGAAGTCGACATCCTGGCCGGCGCTCGCACTGCGATGACCGAGTACGAGTCGAGCCGCACCGGGGACGGCCGTCCCGGGGGGGCCTTCAAGGACCTGACCGCGGTCGAGCTCGGAGCCCATGCCGCCCGCGCCGCCATGGAGCGGGCGGGGGTCGAGCCCGGCGCCATCGATCACGTGATCATGGGTAACGCCATCCAATCGAGCTCGGACTCGATTTACGGCGCTCGTCATGTGGGTCTCAAGTCGGGAGTGCCGCTCGAAGTGCCGGCCCTCACCGTCAACCGTCTGTGCGGATCCGGCATCCAATCGATCGTGACCGGCGCCCAGCTGATTCAGCTCGGCGAGGCGGACACCGTGCTCTCGGGCGGCATGGAGAACCTGAGCCAGTGCCCGCACGTGATCCGCGGCCTCCGTTCGGGGTTCCGGCTCGGGCAAGGCAAGCTCGAAGATCTGCTCATGACCTCGCTCCTCGACCCCTATTGCGGCCTCAACATGGCGCAGACCTCCGAAAGGCTGTCGCGCGAGCGCGGCATCACCCGCGAGGAGCAGGACGCCTTCGCGCTGCGCAGCCAGCGGGAGGCGGCCCGCGCCCAGAAGGCGGGGCTTTTCGATGAGGAGATCGTGCCGGTAACGGTCAAACAGGGGAGCAGCGAGGTGGTGGTCGATCGTGACGATCACCTGCGCCCCGAGTCGACCGCGGCGGGATTGGCCAAGCTCCCCACCGTCTTCTCCAAGGACGGTTTCGTCACCGCCGGCAACGCCTCCGGCATCGTCGACGCCGGGGCGGCGGTGATCCTCGCCGCCGGAGATGGCGGCAGGTCGCGGGGCGATCGACTGGGAATCGTGCGCGGCTGGGCGGTGGTCGGGGTGGAGCCGTCGACCATGGGCATCGGTCCGGTGCCGGCCATTCGCCGGCTCCTCGAGCGGCAGCATCTCAAGCTCGAGGACATCGATCTCTTCGAGATCAATGAAGCCTTTGCCGGCCAGTACCTCGCTGTGGAACGCGAGCTGGGCCTCGATCGCGAGCGAGTGAACGTGAATGGCGGCGCCATCGCCCTCGGCCATCCGCTGGGAGCCACCGGCACCCGGCTCGTCCTCACTCTTCTTCTCGAGCTCCGGCGGCGCGATCGCCGATTGGGCATCGCCTCGGCCTGTATCGGCGGCGGACAGGGCATCGCCATCCTGGTGGCGGCGTGAAGACCTACGACATCGCCATCATTCCCGGCGACGGCATCGGCCCCGAGGTGGTGCGGGAAGCGGTCAAGGTCTTGGACGTGACCGCGGAACGATCGGGCTTCGGCGTTCGCACCCACCGCTACCCGCACGGCGCCGAGCATTACTTGAAGACCGGCGAAACCTTCCCGGATTCGATCCTCGACGAGATCCGCGGCATGCATGCCGTGCTCCTCGGGGCGATCGGGGATCCGCGGGTCGAGGTGGGGCTCCTCGAGCGCGCGATTATCGGCGGGCTACGTTGGAAGCTCGATATGTACGTGAACCTGCGCCCGATCCGGCTCTATGCCGAGCACCTGTGCCCGCTCAAGGGCAAGCGGCCGGAAGATCTCGATCTCGTGGTGGTGCGGGAGA
>JBIOUT010000398.1:0-2889 GCA_044867365.1 Candidatus Eiseniibacteriota bacterium
CATTTCATTCTGCGATGATGCTGATTCGTTCTGGGACGTGTCGTGCTTTTTGGCGCCAAATGAGAGAGCGCGCGCTTGACGAGCTTCACCGGACCCGTCTATCGTCGATGAATAGTGACCCCGGCCACTTGCCGGACTCGCGCTTACTGGGTCAAAACACCCACGCGCTTCGCGCCTTCCCGGCGCTCCTCAGGCCCGGCTCCTCCAACAATGCCGAAATCCCTGCCTCGACCTGCGGCTGATCCGCAATTCAAGTCACCGCCGCGGATCGCCTACATCATGTCTCGCTTCCCCAAGCTCACCGAGACTTTCATCCTCTACGAGATGCTGGCGGTCGAAGCGCGGGGAGCGGAGGTGGAGGTTTATCCGCTCCATCGCCAGGGCGGTCCGATGCATCCGGAGGCCGCGGCTCTCGTCGAGCGGGCGCACTTCGCCCCGTTGCTGAGTGCACGTGTCTGGATTGCAAACTTCTTTGCGCTGGTGAGCCGGCCCCGGACTTACCTGGGCGCGCTCGGCGTTCTCCTGGTCAAGAACTGGGGAAGTCGCCGCTACTTCGTCGGAGCTCTGGCTCTTTTTCCCAAGGCCGTCTACTTCGCCGGCCGGATGCGAAGGGACGGGATCACGCACATCCATGCTCACTTCGCCAGCCATCCGGCGGCGGCCGCCTTCGTCGCCCATCGGCTGACCGGTATCCCATACAGCTTCACCGCCCACGGCTCGGACCTCCACCGTGACCGCCACATGCTCCGCGAGAAGGTGGCCGAGGCGGCGTTCGTCGTGTGTATCTCGAGATACAACCGTGAGGTGGTGCTCGCCGAGTGCGGTGCGGAGTCCGGCGACAAGGTCGAGGTCATCCATTGCGGTGTCGATACCCGCGTCTTCCACCCCGGCCCCGTCGCCGCCGGCCCGGGGAGCAACGGCCGCCGCCCGCTCGCCATCCTTTGTGTCGGCACCCTCCACCCGGTGAAGGGCCAGACGGTCCTGATCGAAGCCTGCCGCCGGCTACATGCGGCGGGCGTCCCCCTCATCGTCGATCTCGTGGGAGATGGTCCGGATCGCGCTGCCCTCGCCCACCAGGCGCAAGAGGCGGGTCTCGAACAAGCGGTCCATTTCCACGGTCGCCTGACTCGAGCCGAGGTTGCGCACCTTCTTCGCCAAGCCGATGTCGTTGCCGCGCCGAGCGTTCCGACCCCGGATGGGCGCAGGGAGGGGATTCCGGTCGCGCTGATGGAAGCGATGGCAAGCGGGGTTCCGGTGGTGGCCAGTCGCTTGTCCGGGATTCCCGAGCTGGTCGAGGACGGCAGGTCGGGGCTCCTCTTCCCACCCGGAGATGCCGGAGCTCTCGCCGGGGCGATTGCCCGCCTTCATGCCGATCCGGGGCTTCGCCGGCGACTGAGCGGAGCGGGCCTGACCAAAGTCACGGAGGAGTTCGAGCTCTCGACAAGCGCGGCGACGATCATCGAGCGGGTGCGCCAGGTTGGGGCTCAAGGCGCCAGCGAGCACTCGGCGCCGGCTATGGGGCTCACGTGCGGGGCGGATTCCCGATGATACTTGCGATCTTCGAAGCCTTCTTCTGGGGCGCCGTCCTCGCTCTCGCCTACGTCGGCCTGGTCTTTCCTGCCCTCGTCTGGCTCCGGGCGCGACTCCGGCCTCGCCCACCGGCCGCCGCCGAGGTGACGCCGGCCCTCAGCCTGATCATCGCCGCTCATAACGAGGAGGCAGCGATCGGCGCCAAGATCGAGAGCATTCTTGGCCTCGAATATCCGAGAGACCGTCTCGAGGTCATCGTCGCTTCCGACGGCTCCACCGACCGCACCGAATCGATCGTCCGCGCGCACGAGGGGGACGGAATCCACTTGCTCGCCCTATCTCGGGTGGGCAAGGCGAACGCGCTCAACGCCGCGGCAGCTCGAGCAACGGGTGAAGTCCTCGTCTTCTCCGATGCCAATGGGCTCCTCGAGAAAGGTGCGCTCCGCGCGCTCGTGCGCCCCTTCGCCGATCCCGAGGTCGGCGGCGTGGCGGGGAACCAGGTTTATCGAAGGCAAGAACGCGATGAGGGGGCAAGCGGCGGTGAGCTCGCCTACTGGAGCCTCGACCGCCGGCTCAAGGACTGGGAAAGCAGCGCCGGCAGCGTCATCTCGGCAACCGGCGCGCTCTATGCGGTGCGCCGCTCGCTCTTCCAGCCGGTGCCCGAAGGGGTCACCGATGATTTCGTGATCTCGACGCGGGTCATCGCCCTAGGACGGAGGCTCGTCTTCGCTCCCCAGGCCATCGTCTGGGAGCCGGTCGGCGCATCGACCGCGGCCGAATTCGGACGCAAGGTGCGGATCATGACTCGCGGATTGCGGGCGCTCCTGGTGATGCGCGAGCTCCTCGATCCCCGGCGTCACGGCTTTTATGCGGTTCAAATGTTCTCGCACAAGGTACTTCGCCGCCTGGCGGCCATCCCCCTGCTCATTCTCTTCATCGTGACCCCCTTCCTTGCCGGGCAGGGGATCATCTATCGGGTTGGTGCTGCAGCGATGGCGGCCGCCGGTTGTGCGGCTCTTTTAGGCGCCTTGCTCCGCGGCACCCGTCTCGGGCGGCTCAAGATCTTCACCCTGCCGCTCTTCCTGCTCATCGTGCAATGGGCTGCGCTCGTCGCGATGGTGAACGTGATCCGCGGCCGGCGCATCGCTCGCTGGGACCCGCAACGTGAAGGACAGGCGCGCGAAGTAAGGCCGGGGACCGCCCCGGCGTCCGGCGGTCGGGCCCTCGCTCGTCACGACTGGAGATTCCTCCTCGACGATCCTTGCCCGCGCCGAGTGGCGGCGGTGGGAAGGGGGGCGCGCGCCGCGTCTTTCGAATCTCTCGCCCTTGCCGGGGTGGACGTCACGATCGCCACGGGCG
>JBIOUT010000399.1:0-4767 GCA_044867365.1 Candidatus Eiseniibacteriota bacterium
GGTCGAGCTCTCGACCTCACGACTCACCGGATTATCGACGGGCACGACGAGCGCCCCGAACACGGTAAGGCTCAGGAGGACGATCCCCACCGCCGCGGCGAGGATCGCTCCCAGCAGGCGATCGATGACAGCGACCGGGGAGCGATGGGTCTCCTTGCGGACGGCGTGGACGATCGAACGGAGCAGGAACCCGGCGATCCACAGACTGACGAAGAAGGCGGCCGGGATCACGAGCAGGCTCGGGGCGCGGGCGAAGCTGGACCCGCCCACCCACAGAGCCACCACTCCGGCGATGCACAGGCTCAAGAGAGTCGCCAGCGCCAGGAGAATCAACCCGATCAAACCGTGGCGCAAGCCCATGATGACTAGCACGAGAAGTGCCAGTCCGAGGGCAAGGTCGGCAGGATTCACCGGGAACGATCCCGCGCAGGGATGGAGAGAGAAATCGGAGTGGAACTAGTCTTGATCTTGGATAAGCCGCGACTGAACCTTGTGGCGGGCGGCGTTGGCCTTGCGCTTGCGTCGCTCGGAAGGCTTCTCGAAATGTTGATGTTTGCGTAGATCAGAAAGAACGCCCGCCTTCTCACACTTCTTCTTGAACCGGCGTAACGCGCTCTCGAACGATTCGTTATCCTTAACCTTCACGCCCAACATTAAGACCGACCTCCCTGACGATCCGGGACGACGTGCGTTCGGGAAAGCAGCGGCAACCAGAGGCGGGACCGCGGGCCGGACACCGAGCCAAACAAAACCCGCCGACTACATGCGACATTATAATGCCCGACGTGCTCGTTTGTCAATCGGCGACCGCTGTCGAATCCTTCCAGTCCCCTCCCGAACTCCCCGCGGCGCGCAAAGCGGCCGCAAGCAGAGTCAGACCGGCGACTGCAGCGGTCTCCGAGCGCAGCCGGCGCGGACCGAGATCGAGGATTTGCGCGCCGCGCGCGAGGAGTGAACCGACCTCCGCATCGGTGAGTCCTCCTTCCGGCCCGACGACCAGGACATGAGACATCCCGAGCGCGGCAACCGGCAACAGCGGCGCCGCTCCGTTCACCACCTCGGATGGATGCGAATGAACGGCGGCCCGCGGCCCGTGGGCCACCCAGACCTTGAAACCGGAGAGCGCGTCACCGAGGTCGGAGAAGGCCACCGGACGGCGAAGCTCGGGAAGACGGAGTCCGAGGGATTGGGTCGTGGCCGCGCGCATCAGGCGGACGAGTCGCCCGCGGCGAACGCGGTCGAGACCAAGCGGCGCCGTGGTGCGGGCGCTCGAGAAGAACTGGATTCCGGCCAGGCCGAGTTGTGTCGCGCCCTCGACCATGGCCTCGAGGCGCGAGGGACGAATGAATGAAACGGCGAGCCATGGCAAAGGCCCGCGCTCCGGGGGCTCGCTCATGGTGACGATGCGGCCCGCAAGCCTCGACCTGGCGCCCTTCATCTCGACGCCGCTTGCGATCTCGACCTCGAAGAGGCGACCGCTCCCGTCGATGACCTCGATGAGATCGCCGGGACGCGCCCGCATGACCCGGCGCGCATGATGCGCCTCATCGGCCTCGAGCCAGATCGTTTGGCGCTCGAGATCGACCGCTTCGGCCCAATAGCGGCGTCGGCCTGAACGCTGGGCGCTCTCGTCACCCCGCTCTTCCCCCCCGGCCGGCATCAGGAACGGGTTCGAGACCGCCCGCCTCTCGTCTTCTCGCCCGGTGCCGGCGGTTTCGATTCGATCTTGCGCAGTTGATCGAGGAGCGCCTGCTCTTCCGAATTCATTTTCTCCGGCACCCACACCTGAACCCGCACCAACAGGTCGCCGTGACCGCGATCACGCAGGGAGGGGAGGCCGCGACCGCGCAAGCGCAAGATCTTTCCCGATTGAATGCCGCGCGGAATGTCGAGCGATACCTTGCCGTCGAGAGTCGGGACCTCGTGGCGTCCACCGAGGGCGGCGGTCGAGTACGAGATCGAGAGATCCATCACCAGATCGTCCCCCTGCCGCTCGAAGACCGGATGCTCCTTGACCTCGATGAGGGCGATGACATCGCCGGGGGCCCCGCCGGCGCGGCCGGCCTCGCCAAGGGCGCGGAGCTGGATGTAATTGCCGGACGCCACTCCCGCCGGCACGTTCACCGTCAACGTGGCCTCACCGGAGACGCGTCCCTCGCCGCGACATTTCGGACAGGGGTCGCGCAGGATCTCACCCGATCCCCGGCACTCCGGACACACCGAGACGTTGATGAACTGACCGAAGAAGGAGCGGGACACCTGGCGGACCTGCCCGCGCCCACCGCAGGTGGTGCAGGTCGTGGGCCGCGTCCCACGTTTCGCCCCCGAGCCGCCGCATTCCTCGCAGCCCACGAGCTTGCGCAGCTTGAGCTGCTTCTTCACCCCGACCGCCGCCTCTTCGAGGGTGAGCTCGATCCGAACCTGAAGGTCGTTGCCGCGACGGTCGTCGCCGGTACGTCCGCCGCCGAAGAAATCGAAGCCGCCGATCCCGCCGCCGAAATCGCGCATGAAGGTGCGGAGGGCATCGGCGAGATCGAAATCGACCGCCCCTCCGAATCCGCCGCCGCGCAGCCCCGCATGACCGAACTGGTCGTAGCGCGCCCGCTTGTCGGGATCGGAGAGGACGTCATAGGCCTCGGTGGCGGCCTTGAACTTCTCCTCGGCCTCCTTGTTGTCGGGATTCCGATCCGGATGGTGCTCGAGCGCTTGCTTCCGGTACGCACGCTTGATGTCTTCGGTCGAAGCGTCGCGCGAGACCCCGAGGACCTCGTAGTAATCGCGGACCATGCTCATGCGGGTTGTTGGATTCGAGCCACCGCCACCTTGGCCGGCCTGAGCACCTGCTCGCCGAACCAGTAGCCGCGTTGAAAGACCTGGGCGACATGTCCGTCGGGGATCTCTCCGGCCGGTACCGTGAGCACCCCGTCATGCAGATTGGGATCGAAGGGACGGCCTTCGGCCTCCATCTCGACTACCCCAAAGCGACGGAGAATCTCGACCATCCGCGCGCGAATGAGCCGGATGCCGGCAACCAGCGGATCATCGGCGGATTGTCCAGTCTCCTCGGCCGCGGCCAGAGCGCGATCGACATCGTCGAGGACGGCCACGAGATCGAGGAGCACCTCCGCCCGCCCGCGGCCGCTACTCTCCTCGATCTCTCGCCTCGCCCGCCGCCTGTAGTTCTCGTGCTCGGCGAGCGCCCGGAGCCAACGATCGCGATTCTCGGCCGCTTCCGCTCGCGCCGCCTCGAGCTCCGTGGTCGCTTCCCCGGCGGCATCGACCTTCGAGGCTGTTTCCTCGTCGACGGGCGGCCCTCCGACCCCCTTGCCCTCGGGAAGGGCGGGCTCTTCGGCTTCGGGCGGCGGGTTCGGTCTCCCACGCTGCTTATCGGTCACCTCGACTCCTCCAACAATGGCTGGCGATGGCGCCGGCAGGGTCCGGCGCGGACGAACGATTATGGGTGCTCACCCGATCAGGGACAAGAATGTGCAGGTCCCGGCCGCCGCGGCTCGAGCCAGGGTATGAGCGCGGCGAGAACCGCCTCGGGAGTTACCGTGGCGAGGTGAGCGGACGGCTGGCGTGGTCCTCGGCCCGCTCCTCGCCCCGTCGCTCCCTGCTGCGCCGCTCGCCGGGCCGGGGCTCGCACGCCCTCGGCGGCGAGGATGGCGATCGCCTCTCCGCGCGGACCCCATCGCTCGGGCGAGGCGTCGCCGAGCGCCGGGTAGATGCCGACGACCGGCGTCCCCACCGCCGCCGCCAGATGCAGGGTCCCGGTCGACGCCGCCACCACCGCCCGGGCCTCGGCGAGAAGCGCCGCAAGGAGCGGCAGACTGGTCCGACCGGCCAGGGAGCGAGCCTCCGGGATCCCCGCCGCTACCCTTTCGACCAGAGCCGCCTCGGCGTCGATCCCGGTCACCACCACCCCCACCCGGTGCGACTCGACCAGGGTGCGGCCGAGGGCGGCGAAGTGCTCGGGCGGCCACTCGCCGGCCGAGCCGCCGGAGCCGGGATGGAGGACGACATAGGGATGGCCGCCGGCCAGGGCGCGGGCTTGCAGGCGAGCCTCGGGCTCGACCGGGACCCAGGGCGGTCGCGGCCGGCCGGCGCCGCCGAGCGGTTCGAGGAGCCCGAGGTTGAGCTCGCTCTCGTGGCGGCCGGAGCCCCGCCGGTGCTGGAGGACCCGATGAGTAAAAAACCACGAGTAGGCGCGAAAAGCTGTGCCGACTCGAATCGGGATGCGGGCGGCGGCGGTGAGCAGGGCATTGCGGAGCGTCGGGCGGAGGATGATCGCGGCGGCGAAGCTCCGGCTCTCGATCTCGCCCACCAGGGAACGGAACCCGCCGATTCTACGATGCCGGCCGCTCCGGTCATCGACGATGAGATCGTCGATCCATGGATGAGCGGAGGCAAGCGGAGCCACCGCCGGCGATCCGAGGAGGACGAGCTTCGACCCGGGGAAGCGCTCGCGCAGCTCGGCGAAGACGGGCAAGCTGAGCAGCACGTCCCCCAGGCGATCGGTCCTCACCACGAGCAGCGCTTTGCCGCAGAGATCGGGGCTTGTCGGCCCCTTCATCTCGCCACCTCCGCATTCGCTTCGCGCCGCTTGCCGCCGGCGCGATCGATCTCCCACAGCTTGGCGTATTTCACCATGACATGGACCGAGGAAAGGACGGCGAGGAGAAATCCGGGAAGGCGATCGCGAAAGCCGGCGTGGATGACATACATCTTGATGAACTTTGCCGGCGGGCGGAAGACAAGATCACGGAT
>JBIOUT010000400.1:0-6413 GCA_044867365.1 Candidatus Eiseniibacteriota bacterium
TAGGAGGGGTAACTTGGTGGAAGGGATGGAGCGGACCCGTGAGACGGAGACCTCCGCTCACCTGTCCAGGGGCTACCGGAGAGCAATCGGAGATGGGCTGTAACCTGTGGATTGAGAAGGCGCTGCCGTACTTGGACGGCGCCCTGAACGCCCGGCAGGCACGGGCCTACGCCGCCCACCTCGAGGGCTGTGAGCGGTGTCGAGCCGAGGTCGAGAGTAGCGCCTCTCTGATCCGGGCCTTCCGCCGCCTTTCGGATCCGGCGATGACTCGGCAGGCGGCCGCCCGCTTCGATGCTGCGGTGCTGAGTCGAATCACGGTGCGTCCGAGCTTCGAGACGGCGGCGGTCGTGGCCACCGCATCGGCGGTCGCCGAGTCCCCCGTCGCCGCTCGTCTCGACAATCCGTTCGACAGTCGAGCTCGCGCAGCTCAAGTCATTGCCGCGCGCAGCCGGCAAGCGGGGCGCCCCGTGTTCGCCCAGCTGAGCCCGCTTCCTTCGCTCACCCTGGCCTCGCTCGGCTTGGCCGCCGCCTCGATCATCACCGCGCTTCTCTTCGGCGGGTGGATCATCCGCGGGCTCGGAATGAGCTTCGGCGTCGCCTTCGCCGCGCTTGCCAACGGCGGCGTCTGGCTCGTCGAGCGATTGGGGATCAAGGTCGTCGAGCTCGTGACGGTGGGCAGAATCCTGGGTCGTGCGATAAGCGACCTCGGTCCCTGGGGCGAAGCGATGCGCCAGCTTCTCGGAGAGCGCGGCTACGAGATCACGATCGCCTTTGTCCTGGCTGTGGCTCTCGCGGCGCTGGCAGGCCTCCTTCATCTGCGCCGGAAAGCGCGCGCAATCTCACGTTACTAGAGATCGAAGCGACTTCTTTCTGGACTCGTTCATGAGCGACCTCGTTCGACATGTTCCGCGTCAGGCGGTGAACGCTCTTCATCGAGCGAACATGCGATGGCTGCCCGTGGCGCTGCTGACGGCGGCGGGGCTTTATTCTCTGATCGGTCCCGAGGCGGTGGCTCAGAACCCGCCGCCGAAGGGTGGCATCGAGATCCGACCCGATGCCCCCAAGCCTCCCGCGGCTCCCGCGCCTCCTGCTCTTGGCGAAGTCCCGGTCGATGTGGATTCGATTCAAGATCGCATCCAGGAAGAGCGCGAGCGACTGGAGCGGCAGCAGGAGCGGTTGCGCCAGCTCGAGGCCCAGCTTCGCCGCGATCGGGTGATCCGCCCGCGCGGAGACACTCAAAAAGAAGAGGACTACGAGTCCGGTGACGGCGCACTCGTCCGCATGGGCCAGGATGTGGAGGTGGGGGAGGGGGAGGTCGCTCGCGAGGTCGTGGTCATGGGGGGCAATCTCGTCGTGCGCGGCGAGGTCGAGGGAAATGCAGTCGCCATCGGCGGCGATCTGACAGTGGAAGATGGAGGGCGAGTCGCCGGTGATGTGGTTACGGTAGGCGGGAAGCTCAACATCCACGACGGCGCCATCGTCGAGGGAGATCAGGTCGAGGTCGGAACCGGCGCCGCGCTGCCCTTCAGTGCCTGGGGCGGCCGGCATTGGGAGACAAAGAGGGGCGAGAAGCTGGTGTGCGGTATCGTCGTTCTCCTCGCCTTCCTGCTCGTCGGCTGGATCGCCATGCTCCTCTTCGGCACCCGCATGACTCGAATGGCCGATCTCCTGGAGCAGAATCTCGGCCGCTCGGTGCTGCTGGGGTTCCTCGTCCTCATCCTCTGGTTGCCGACAGTCGTGCTCACCTGCATCACGGTGATCGGGATCCCGGTGGCGATATTCATCCTGGTCGCCGTTCCCTTCGCCGCATTCGCCGGCTATTTGATCGCCGCCATGGTCTTCGGCCGGCGCCTGGCGTCCGGGCTCGTCTTCGAGCGGAGTGGCCCCCTCGCCCATCTGCTCATCGGTCTCACCGCGCTCGCCGCCTTCGGGCTGGTCGGAAACGCCATCGGTCTCGTCCGCGTTCTCGGCCCCCTGTCGCTCGCCCTTCGCATCCTGGGTTGGGTGCTCGTGAGTTTCGCGGCGATCGGCGGGCTCGGGGCGCTGGCGGCGGCGACCTTCGAGAACATTCGCTTCGGCAGGCGCGCCGGTGAATCGCCGCCCGGCGCGGGCGGTGGCCCCGCAAGCGGACCCGGGAGCCCCGGATGGACTCCCCCGGCGAGCGACTCGTCGACCGGCGAGCTGGTGCCGAGCTAGGCCGCAGCGTCTTGCCAGCTACGCTCGGGACTCGGGCTACCCTGGCGGTCGGCGCCGCTCTAGCTCTGGCCCTGGCCGGGAATGCCTCGGCGCCGTCAGTCGCCGGTGCGCGAACGGTCGAGGTACGAGCCCACCAGCCCATCGCTGCCGCATGCCTTCAGCTAGCTCCCGGGGACACCCTCCGCCTCGGTCCCGGCACCTACGAAGAATCGATCGAGATTCCTTCCGGAGTATCGCTCGTCGGTGCCGGCATCGGCCGCACGGTGATCACTCAACCGCGAGGGAATGCGATCGCCGTTCATTCCGCCGGCGTCCCAACTTCGATCGGCTATCTCACCATTCGCGATGCGTCGACCGGCATTCTCATCGAGGGAGGATCCCCGCTCCTGAGCGATTTGAGGATCGAGGATTGCCTCTTCTTCGGCGTCACCGTTGGCGATTCCTCGAGGGCCCAGATCCTGCGCACCATGATCCTCCAGAGCGGCGTCGGAATGCTGGTGATCAACGGATCGGAACCGCGCATCGGCGAGTGTCAGCTCCGAGGCAACAAGGTCGGGCTGCGCATCGAAGGAGCTTCGCCGGTCATCTCCGGAAGCGAGATCCGAGCCAATGACATCGGCATCCTGGTCCTGGGACGAAGTCGCCCGGTCATCGGCGATCGCCCCGGAGGGTCGAATCGAATCCACCAGAACCGACTCTTCAATGTGCGCAACGAAAGCGGCGAGAGGGTGGAGGCGCGCTACAACTTTTGGGGAGACACCCGCTGCCGGTTCGTGCGCGGATTCGAGGGACCGATCCTCTATCAGCCCTTCATGAACCTGGCCCTCGAGGACTCGCTCTGGACCTGCCCTTAGCCCGGCCCGATATCAGGGAGACGCCGGCCGGGTGGCCAGCAATTCCGAACGACGGAAGCTATCGGTGCGCAAGGTGTCGTTCCGGTCGCCGAACCCCGTCACATTCTTGACCAGGCCGTAAAAGGCCTTGGGAAGGCCGAGAAGGCCGAAGCCATGGCGCCGGCCCGACTGGATCTCTCCCGAGAGCCACCCTTCGAGCTCGTCGACATCTTCGACGGTGAGCGGCTTGAGTGCGGCGTTGATGATGAGATAGTAGCTCTCGTCATCATCGAGGAGGTCGAGACGAGCGATGGGTAGCCGCCGCCGCTCGAGCGCCCGCGCGGCATCGGCGAGTTGGGCGTAGGTCTCCTCGCGGTCTCCGGAACGAAGCACATAGACCTCGTCCCAGGCGTCCCACTGCAGCTTGGTGCTCACCGCGCGAAAGGCTTCCAACCGATCGAACCAGGCGGAGCGCTCGCGCCATATCTCCACCTCACAAACCAGCGTGACCGGTATTCCGCGTTCGAGGACATCCGTGGTCGCCGGATCGAGGAGGTGCTCGATGATGAGGTCGACGGTCAGGTTCTCAGAGTCGGCGGCCATCCGATCCAGGCGCACGGTGAGCTTGCGTTTGTCGGGAAGCGACTTGACCTCGGGAGTGGCCGGCGCGCCGTCTTCCTCGGCGTCCCGCTGAGCCCATGCCGCCGACTCCGGGGAGACGGTCCACCCCGAAGCGAGGAGCATGCAACCGATGAGCTGGAGCAGGGTCGATTGCGCCGAGCGGCGGAGCTGCCGCTGCGAGCGTTCAGCCGGTGACCGGGGCCTCGGGGTCCCCCGCTCTTCTCGAGAAATCTTCTCGAACACGACCCTCCGCGGCGCCTGAGTCGAGCCGCCGCGCCTCTTGGCTGATCGGGGGGCAGTCGAGGCTCAGAACGCCGAGCCGAGTCGGAAGCTCACCCTGAACGGCGCTTCGTTGCGGTGCAGGTCGCGGGCGATGGTGACGGTCGCCCGCCCGTTCCTCGTTCCGACCCCTAGACCGCCATCCAGGGCGAAGCGCTGGTTATCAAGCCGACCTTCACCCCTCGCCGTCGCTCCGCAATCGACGAACACGAGCGAAAGAAAGTCCTTGGTGACGTCGAAGCGATATTCCAGGTTGGTCAGGAGTGCTTGATCACCGGTGAACTGCTTGTAGTCATGGCCGCGCAACGTGCTGATGCCGCCGAGCGCGAACTCCTTCTGCACCGGCAGCCGGCCGGCGAGATTGCTGCCGTAGAGGAGCCGCGCAGCCAGGGTTTGTCCGGGGCTCAATTTCAGGTAATGGCGGAGGTCGGCGAGGATTCGCGAGTAATCGAAATCTCCGGCTCCGGCTCCGGCGCGCTCCCAGTCGATCCGATACCACTGGGTGCTGCCGGAGGAGCGCTTGCTTTGACGCGAGTCGCGTTCGAAGCCCACCCGGAAGGCGTGAAAGTCGCCCGCTTCCGCCGCAGGATTCGGCCGGAAGTCCTCACCCCAGCGGGTGAGGCTCGAGCGCGTGTGATTGGTCAGCGCGTCGTGTGTGCTCCGGATGTACCCGACCTGCATGTTGTTGCCGGGACCGAGCGGCTGGCGGAAGAAGACTTCTCCCCCTTCCTCCTCGTAGTAGTCGCGGTAGTCCTCCTTGACCATGAGCGCCGCCAGGGCGTTCTCGCCGTCGCCGATGATTCGCTCGTCGAGCCCGTCGAAGGGGCGGGTCTGGCGAAACAGCTGTCCGCCGAGAACCAGAAATCCATGCGGCAGGAGGGCGCGTTCGAATCCTGCCTCGTAGAGCCAGCGCTCGCGATGAATCGCATAGGCCTCGGCGAGGTGGATGCGGGCGCCGGTCTCCCCGCGCCCACGAAACTCCTGCTCGAGGCCGATGACCAGACCATCGACCCGTTGAAAGTCGCCTCTCAGGCCCAGGTCCACCCGCTTGTCGGGGCTCGGGGGACCTACGAAATCTTCGTCGCCGTCATCCTCGATGGGAACATCCTCACCCTCACCGATGACGACGCGATGGGGAGGGACGATGACACGAGCCTGAGCGTGTGGCGCCAGGATTGCGAGAAGCGCCCCCGCTGTAAGCAGGGCGATGCCCCCCAAGAAGATGTTCAAGGGCAACTCAATCGAGCGAGCCGTGCCGGCGAAGCGGGATCTCCGAGCCAATCCGGGTTCCTCGGTGACGCGTGGGGGCCTGTTATCGGGAGAAACAGCGCCAGGGTCCCGCATTTCAGAGCACGGCGCGTACCAAGGTGAACCTGCCCTGCGACAGGCAGTTCCGGCCCGTTGGGGCGCGCCGGGCCTCGCAATGAGGAGGATGACCGTGGCGGCGCTGCGCCCGGTGTTGCAGCGCCGCTGCAACTCTACGCCTCGCCTCGGACGATGCCGTGACGTTTCATCTTGCGGTGCAGGCTGGCGCGATCGATTCCCAGATTCTTGGCCGCTGCCGAGACATTCCATCCCGATCGGCCGAGCTCCTCGATGAGAGCGGCGCGCTCCTCGACTTCGAGCCGCGAGCGAAGGCTCGCGTCGCTCCGTCCCCCGCCGCCGGCGGCAGCCGCAACCGGGGCCTCTTGGAGATAATCGGCGAGCGCATCGCCCGAGAGCTCGGTCGCATCGCTCATGATGGCGATTCGCTCCATCAGATTGCGGAGCTCTCGGATATTCCCCGGCCAGTCGTAGGTCTTGAGCCCGGCGATGGCTCCGGGGGTGAGCCGGATCGCCGGACGGTGATTCTCGGCCGAGGCGCGCGCCAGATAGTGCTCGGCGAGCTCGGGAATGTCCTCGGTCCGCTCGCGGAGCGGCGGCACCTCGATCGGGACCACGCTCAAACGATAGAAGAGGTCGTCGCGGAATCTCCCGGCCGCGATCTCGGCGGCGAGATCCTTGTTGGTGGCGGCGACCACCCGCACATCGAAACGCACCGGGCGAGCGCCCCCGACTCGCTCGGCCTCTCCTGTTTCGAGCGCGCGCAGGAGCTTCGCTTGCGCCTCGGCCGACATATCACCCACCTCGTCGAGAAAGAGGGTGCCGGTGTGTGCCAGCTCGAACTTGCCCTTGCGGGTGGCGGTGGCCCCGGTGAACGCTCCCTTCTCGTGACCGAAGAGCTCGGATTCAACCAGATCCCGGGGGATGGCGGCGCAGTTGACCTTGATGAAGGGACCGGCGGCGCGCGGCGAAGCATCATGGACGGCGCGCGCCACGAGCTCCTTGCCGGTGCCGTTCTCGCCGACGATGAGCACCTTGGCCTGAGTGGGCGCCACCCGCCGGATCGCCTCGCGCAACGCCTCGGCGGCTCGGCTCGTCCCCACCATCTGGAAGTCGCCGGCGAGCTCGTCGCGCTCGGCGCGAAGTCCGGCGTTCTCGCGC
>JBIOUT010000401.1:0-2077 GCA_044867365.1 Candidatus Eiseniibacteriota bacterium
GCTCGCGGTCGGGGTGGGTGGAGCGGACGCCGTCGATGTCATGGCCGGCTTTCCATGGGAAGTGCTCGAGCCCGAGCTCGTCGGGGTGAAGCTCGTCGGCGAGATGTCGGGATGGACCGCTCCCAAGGACGTCATCCTCCACGTGTGCGGCGTCCTCAGCGTCAAAGGCGGAACCAACAAGATCGTCGAATACTTCGGCCCCGGCGCCCGCTCGATCAGCGCCACCGGCAAGGGGACGATCACCAACATGGGCGCCGAGCTCGGCGCCACGAGCTCGATCTTCCCCTACGATGAGGCGATGGACCGCTACCTGCGCGCTACCCGCCGGTCGGCGATCGCCGATCTCGCGCGCACGAACCGCGAGCTCCTGGTCGCCGATCCGGAAGTCGAACGGGATCCCGATAGCTATTTCGGCCGGGTGGTCGAGATCGATCTCTCCAGGCTCGAGCCCCACATGGTGGGCCCGCATACGCCCGATCTCGCCCGCCCGGTATCACGCCTCGCCGCTGATGTCGCCGAGCACGACTATCCCGATCGGATCGCCGTGGCGCTCATCGGCAGCTGCACCAACTCCTCGTATGAGGACATCGTCCGCGCCGCCGATGTCGCGGCCCAGGCGATCGCCCATGGACATCGCATGGCGGTGCCGCTCCTGGTCACTCCCGGGAGCGACCAGATCTTCGCCACCATCCGCCGCGACGGTCTCATGGAGAAGATCGAGCAAGTGGGAGGGATGGTGCTCGCCAACGCCTGCGGCCCGTGCATCGGCCAATGGCGGCGGGACGAAATCAAGTCCGGCGAACGCAACACCATCGTCACCTCGTTCAACCGCAACTTCCCGGGGCGTAACGACGCCAACCCGGAGACGATGGCCTTCATCGGCAGTCCCGAGGTGGTCCTGGCCTACGGCCTCGCCGGGCGGCTCTCCTTCAACCCGCTCGCCGATTCCCTCACCGCCCCGAACGGCGCCACCTGGAAGCTGGCACCTCCGGCCAAGGCTCCCGACCTGCCGCCGGGCGGGTTCGCAACCGCCGCCGACGGCTACGTGGCTCCGGCCAAGAATCCCGATCTGGTCGAGGTGGAGATCGCCCGCAGCAGCCAGCGGCTCGCCCTCCTCACCGCCTTCACTCCCCCGCAGGACGAGCACTTCGCCAACATGCCCCTCCTCATCAAGACCAAGGGCAAGACGACGACCGACCACATTTCACCTGCCGGGGCCTGGCTCCGATTCCGGGGACATCTGGACGCGATCAGCGACAACATGTTCACCGGCGCCACCAACGCCTTCACCGGCGAGCGCGGGCTCACGGTCAATCTCATGAGTGGAGAACGCAGCCGCCCGGTGCCGGAGGTGGCGCGCCGCTACAAGGCTGCGGGCCTCAAATGGGTGGTCGTCGGCGACGAGAACTACGGCGAGGGATCGAGCCGTGAGCACGCCGCGATGTCGCTCCGCCACCTGGGCGCGGCGGCGATCATCGCCCGGAGCTTCGCCCGCATCCACGAGTCGAACCTCAAGAAGCAGGGCGTCCTGCCGCTCACCTTCGCCGACCCCAACGACTACGGCAAGGTCCGGGAGAACGATCGCATCACGTTCACCAACCTGGCCGATATCACGCCGGGGAAACGGTTGGTCGCCGTCCTTCGCCACGATGACGGCACGACCGCGACGGTCGAGCTCGCTCACGGCCTCAACTTCGAGCAAATCGCCTGGTTCCGCGCCGGATCGGCGCTCAATCTGATGAGGGAGCAGCAGGAGAAGAGGCGGGCGGCGGCGAGGGCCTGACATGGTCCTGACCGCTACCCGTCGCGATGCCATTCTCGAGGCCCTCGAGCAGGACGGTCTCGTTCTGATCGACGGCCTGGTGCCGCCTCAGGCGCTTCGCGCCATGCAGGAGGCTTTCGCCGGCGCCCTCGGCCAGCTCAACTGGAACGATTCCCGGGGTTATCACAAGAACGACAACCATCGCCGAATGGTCGAGGACATCCTCACCCTTGACCCCGCGTTTCAGGAGCTGGCGCTGCAACCGCGCATACAGGAAGTGATGGCCTCCTACATCGGACCCGGATACACCCTGAC
>JBIOUT010000402.1:0-6193 GCA_044867365.1 Candidatus Eiseniibacteriota bacterium
GCTCGCCTTCGGGCCAATCGTTCTGATCCCAGCCTCGGCCGAGGATCCAGCGGCCGGGCGGCATCTGGCGCGCTCGCTCGGCGACCTTTTCCGCGATCTCGGCGGCCGAGCGAGTGCCGACGAGATCGAGCCGCTCGAGCTTGGCGCCGAAGTTCAGTGGATGGCAATGCGCATCGACGAGACCAGGGACGACCGTCGCGCCGCGAAGCTCGAGCACGGTCGTCGAAGGGCCGCGAAAGCGATTCGCCTCGGCAGCGGGGACGATGGCTTCGATTCTCCCGCCTCGCACCGCGATCGCTTGCTTCGGAAGAGCATCCGCCTCCCCCGGATCACGAATGCTCACGCCGACGAGCAGAAGATCGGCGAGATCTCCCTCGGGCGCAGTCGAGGAAGGGCCCGCGCCGGCAACCGCCAACGCCGCAAGCGACGCGATGAGCAACGTGCCGCGCCTCATCATCGCTCCCCTTTCTCCCCGGCCCCATGCTCGCGGCCATAACGAACGAGGGCCAGGACGACGAGCGCAATCGCGAGCGGCCCGGCGACGAGAATCCCATACCAGCCGAGGCGGGCGGCCAATCCGGCGCGCGACGGCAGCTCGAGGAAGAGGCTTGCCGCCGTCAGCGCAAAGACGAGGGTGGCCACCTGCAAGAGTCGAGTGGAAGAGAGGCGGCGGCAGGCGGCGAGAACGAGCAGAGCCGCGCCGACCACAAGAATATCGACGATCACTCAGTTCACCCAGTCGGCGATGAAGACGTTGGTCTCGTGCGTCTCGGCCCCGCTCCCGCGGTTCGAGCACCAGACGAGCCGCTTACCGTCCGGGCTCCACATCGGGAAGCCGTCGAAGGTGGGATTGGTCGTCACCCGCTCGAGACCGGTTCCATCAACATTGATGAGATAGAGATCGAAGAGCCGGCCCTTGGGATCGTCCATGTTCGAGGCGAAGATGATCTTCCTCCCCGAAGGATGGGGGAACGGGCAGAAGTTGGCCTTGCCGTTCCGGGTCACCTGGCGCTTGTCACTGCCGTCGGCGTTCATGACGAAGAGCTCGAGAGTGGTCGGCCGGATGAGCCCTTCGCCGAGGAGCTTTCGGTAATCCGCGATTTCCTCCTCCGCCTGCGGGTGATGCGCTCGATAGACGATCTTCTTGCCGTCGGCGAAGAAGTAGGCTCCGCCGTCGTATCCCACCTCGTGGGTCAGGCGGCGGACGTTCGAGCCGTCCGGAGACATGGTGTAGAGCTCGGGATCTCCATCGCGCATCGAGGTGAAGACGATGGTGCCGTCGGGCCCGACGGTGGCCTCGGCATCGTAGCCCGGGGAATCGGTGATACGGACGAGATCCGATCCGTCGAGGGCGCAGGTGAAGATATCGTAGCCCGCATACATCGGCCAGACGTAGCCGCGCGAGTAATCGGGGCGGGGTGGACAGGCGGGGTCGGCGAGATGGGTCGAGGCATAGAGGATGCGCCGGCCGTCGGCCAGGAAGTAGGAGCAGGTGGTGCGCCCTTTCCCAGTCGACACACGTTGCAGGTTCTCGCCGGCAGGCGTCATCCGAAAGATCTGGTCGCAGGCCAGAGAATCGCGCGTCGATTGGAAGACGAGCCATCGCCCATCCGGGGAGAAATAAGCCTCGGCGTTTTCACCACCGAAGGTGAGCTGGCGAATGTTCGCGAGATGTCGCTCGCCGGGGAAGGGGCCGATCGCCGAGCTGTCCGCCGGCGCTGAGCCGCCTGCAAAACATCCGACCCCGAGGGCGATGAGAAACGAAGCCACCATTACTTCAAGAAGCCGCCGAGCGCCGGGAAGCCGAGGCCGGTCGAGCCATCCCCTTATCGAGCCGGCGTGCGGCCAGAAGCAGCGCACAGATGCTCTTCGCATCCCGGATTTCTCCTTGTTCCACTTTCTCGACCGCCTCGGCGAGCGAAAGCTCGACGACGCTCAGGACCTCGTCCTCCTCGACGTGCGGGCGGGTCGGCGTCAAATCATGGGCGGCGAAAAGATGAATGACCTCATCGGTGAATCCCGGAGTGGTGAAGATGGCACCCATGCGCTCGATTCGCCCCGGCCGGTAGCCCGTTTCCTCCTCGGTCTCCCTGAGGGCGCAGATCTCGGGCGGCTCGCCGGCGTCGAGCTTTCCGGCCGGAACCTCGAGCAGAAAGCCGCCGGCGGCGTGCCGGTACTGGTTGACGAGGACCACCCGATCGGAAGAAAGAAAGGGCACGACCGCGGCCGCTCCCGGATGATGAATGACCTCGAGGGTGGCGAGATGACCATTGGGAAGACGAACCTTCTCGACCACGAGATGGACGATCCTGCCCTTGTAAATCTCCTGCACATTCTCTTCCATCCGAGGGAGGATACGGCCCCATCCGGACCGCCACAAGGTAGAGGGATGCTCGCATCGCGAGGCTTGGCTCTGGCCTAGGCCATGACACCGCTCCAAGACGATGCTAGACTGCCTCATAAAAGGGAATCGCATGGCTTTCGAACGAATCACTATTGACCCGAACAAGATGGGGGGCGTGCCCTGCATCCGCGAGCTCAGGATGCCCGTAGCGACCGTTGTGAGGATGGTTGCCGAGGGGATGACACATGAGCAAATACTCGAGGAGCATCCGGATCTGGAGAGGGAGGATATCCAGGAAGCGCTTCGCTATGCTGCCGCCGCCGTCCGTGAGCGCGAGCTTCCACGCACCGGCACATGAGGTTTCTGGTTGACCAGTGCCTCTCGCCGAAGCTCGCAAAACTCCTCATCGCCGCTGGCCACGACGCCGTCCACGTTCGGGAACGCGGTCTCTCCACAGCCACCGACGTTGATGTCCTGTCCTTTGCCCAAACTGAAAGACGAGTCCTCGTCACCGCCGACACAGACTTTCCATCTATCTTGACCGTGGGCGCGAGACAGGCGCCGTCTTGTATTCTCTTTCGCGGCGAGTTCCATCCATCTGCAGATGAGCAATCGCGTCTCCTTCTTGCGGCCATAGCTGCCGCCGGCCCCCATCTCGAACGTGGCGCCCTGGTTGTCATCACTAGTGCAAAGGTTCGCATTCGGGACCTGCCCGTCACGCCCGACTGACTCCCTCCCATGCGCCAATTCCGTCTTGCTTCATGGATTGTGGCCCTGAGCCTTGCCCTCATCGTCGAGGCTTCGGCCGCCTCGCCGCGTGAGCCCAATTGGAAGGCGGCGGTCGCCGAATATCGGACATTGCTCGCCGATCTCATCGCCATCGATTCGACGAGCCCGCCGGGCAACGAGATCAAGGTCGCCGAGCGCCTGCGCGCGCTCCTCGAGAAGGAGAAGATCCCATGCGAGGTGTTCGAGCCCGAGCCGGGACGCGCCAATCTCGTTGCCCGCCTCCGCGGCAACGGCGCTAAGCGCCCGTTGCTGCTTCTCGGACACCTCGATGTTGTCGGAGTCCAGCGCGATCAGTGGCAGGCCGACCCCTTCAAGATGACCGAGCGCGAGGGCTACTTCTATGGGAGAGGGGTGATCGACGACAAGGGCATGGTCGCCGCTGCAGCTCTCACCCTCATCTGGCTCAAACGGCTCGGGTTGCCGCTCGACCGGGACGTCATCTTGCTCGCCGACTCGGACGAGGAGTCGGGAGGCGAGCTCGGGGTCGCCTGGATGCTCGAGCATCATCGCGAAACGATCGACGCCGAGCTCGCCCTAAACGAGGGCGGACGAGTCATCCTTGCCGGCCGAAAGGTGGCATGGATTGGCATTCAGACCGCCGAGAAGCAATCGATCAATGTCACGCTTATGGCGAACGGGACATCGGGGCATGCGTCGATGCCTCGGCGGGACAATCCCATCGCCGCGCTGGGCAGGGCAGTGGCGAAGTTCGCCGAGCCGGTGTTCCCAGTGACTCTGACTCCCGAGACGCGAGCCTTCTTCCCGGCGATCGCCGCCGTCCACGATCCGGAGATGGCCTATGCCATGCGCCATCTCGATCATCCGGACAGCGCCGACGCATTCGCGCGCGTGGTGGGGAGCGATCTCCTCTTCGCCGCCATGCTCCGCAACACGGTTTCGCCGACGATGATCGACGGAGGCTTCCGCTCGAATGTCATTCCCGCCACCGCCGAGGCCACTCTCAACTGCCGTCTCCTGCCGGTAAGCGATGCCGAATGGCTCGCGGGGGAGCTTCGTCGCCTGATCGACGATCCTGCGATCACCGTCACCCCGGCGACGCCGGCGCATCCGCCGGCGCCGTCGGTGCCGTTTTCGGGCCCGGTGATCGACGCGATCGAGCGGATCTCCGGCGAGATGGCGCCCGGAGCGCCGGTTGTGCCCTTCCTCTCCGCATCCGCCACCGACTCGGCGGACCTCCGCCTCGCCGGCATCGCCGCTTATGGTCTCCTGCCCTTCCCGATCACCACCGAGGACGCGGGCCGAATGCACGGGAACGAGGAACGGATGCCGGTCGAGAGCCTGGAGTTCGGCCTCAAAATGATGTTTCGGGTGACCCGAGCGGTGGCTGGGCGATAGCCCCCGGCCGAGCGGAACCGCTGGAGCGGGCCGGGGTTCTGGTCTACACTTAGGGGTGCGGCCTCGAGGGGTCGCGTGCCCCCTCCGGCTTCGGCAGGCGCGTTTCCACGGTTCGGCTGGCCTTTTAGGCCCACCCCCCGGCGCTGGCACGCTAAATGATCCTGCGCCTCCTCCGAGATTCGATGGCAGCCAAGATGCACCCGTTCCGCCCGAGGCTTCCCGTCCCGGCCCTCGCCACCGTGCCCGCCCTGTTGCTTGCCCTGTCGCTTGCCGCCGGGCTCGGCGGGCAAGCCCGCAGCGCCTCCGAGTTCCCCGAGCGGGAGGACGCACCGAGCGGATTCCGGGTCGCGCGGCTCAAGTACGGGGGCGGCGGCGATTGGTACTCGAATCCCTCCTCGCTTCCCAACCTCGCGAAGCAGCTCGGCGCCCGCACCACGGTGCCCGTCCGCAACTTCGAGGAGAAGAAGGTCGGCGCTCTGGACGAGCGCCTCTTTGATTACCCTTTCATCTACATGAACGGCCACGGCACGGTGCGCTTCACGCCGGAAGAGGTGGAGCGCCTGCGCACCTATCTGCTCACCGGGGGCTTCCTCTTTGCCGATGACAATTACGGGATGGACAAGAGCTTCCGGACCGAGATCAAAAGAGTCTTCCCGGACAAGCCGCTGGTCGAGGTGCCCTACAGCCATCCGATTTATCATTGCTTCTATGACTTCCCCCACGGGCCGCCGAAGATTCATGAGCACGATGGACTGCCGGCCCAGGGACTCGGCATCTTCCACGACGGCAGGCTCGTCGTCTTCTATACCTACCAGAGCGACATCGGCGACGGGATCGAGGACGCGCACGTTCACAACGATCCCCCCGATATCCGCGAGCTGGCGATGAAGATGGCGATCAACGTCGTGATCTACGCGCTCAGCTCATGACCGTCGAGGAAGGTGGCACGCGTGAGCACACGAAGGCTCGAGGGAGAATCCGGATGGAACGCCTGACCAGAGAGACCCGACCTCAATACCAGAAGCTGCATCGGGCGCTCGCTGCGGCGCGAAGTGGAGCCTGGTGGCGAGCCTTCTGGATGGGCTCGTGGCGGGCGCTCGTCGCCTCGGCCATCGCGCTCGACGTGGCGGTCATCGCCTTGATGCTCTGGCCGGGGAGCTGGGCCGGCCCGGTGGCGGCAGGGGCGCTCGCCGCCTCGCTCGTCGCCGCACTCGTGGCCCTTCTCCTCTTACCCCTCCTTCGTGTTCCGAGCATCGCCCATTACACCCGGTTGATCGACGAGCGCTTCGGCGGCAGCGAGCGCAACGAGTTTCTGAGCGCCTTCGAGCTCGGCGGCGCTCCCGCGCGAACCGGCACCTCGCCGGCATTGATCGACGCCTTGCTCAGCGAACGTGTCGAAGCGGCGCGCCGACTCGATCTCGATGCTCCCGGGCGGAAGTCGCTCGGCCGGAGATGGGCGGTCATGCCCGCCGCCGCCGGCGGCATGCTGGGTCTCCTCATGCTCGTCGCTCCGGCTCGCTTCGGAGGCGCCATTCGCGAGCTCGGCCATCCGCAATTGCCGATCACCGTCCCGGTCACCATCGAGGTGCTGACCGGCAACGTTCGGGTCGAGCAGGGGAGCAATGTCACGCTGCAGGCGAGAGTGAACGGCAACCTGCCGGCGGAGCCCATCCTCGAGGCCCGGCGCGGAGCGGGAGTGTGGCG
>JBIOUT010000403.1:0-4688 GCA_044867365.1 Candidatus Eiseniibacteriota bacterium
GGAGTCGGCATCGATCACGCCGACCTTCCCAAGCTGTTCGAGCCTTTTTTCACCACCCGTCCGAGCGGCACCGGACTCGGACTTTCCACCTCTCAGGCTCTGGTGCGGCAGCACGGCGGAGCGATCAGCCTCGAGAGTGAACAGGGGAAGGGGACGGTGG
The DNA here is from genome assembly GCA_044867365.1 of Candidatus Eiseniibacteriota bacterium. Classification (GTDB taxonomy): domain Bacteria; phylum Eisenbacteria; class RBG-16-71-46; order CAVPCR01; family CAVPCR01; genus JBIOUT01. The sequence continues at coordinate 161 of JBIOUT010000403.1, forward strand.
TCACGATCCTCATCCCCGTGGAGAAGCGCCGTGGACCCCGATAAGGATCCCGATAACCTCGAGTCCACCGATTCGGGCGGCTCTTCCGCGAACGTCGGCTCGTCCGGGCCGCCGCGAACCGTTCTTCTGGTGGACGACGAGACGGCGCTTCGCGCCGGTCTCGGCGAAGAGCTCCGCCGTGAAGGTCACTCGGTGCTCGAGGCCGGCTCGAGCGAGGAGGCCTTCGCTCACCTGGGGCGCGAGGTCGTGGATCTCGTGCTCCTCGACCTCAAGCTGGGCGAGGAGAGCGGGCTCGATATCTTGCGGGCGATTCGCGAGGACTGGCCCGATACCGCCGTCGTCATGCTCACCGCCTTTGGCATGGTGGAGACGGCGGTCGAGGCGCTCAAGCTCGGCGCCTACGATTTCATCCAGAAGCCGTTCGACATCACCAAGCTCCTGGTGACGATGAAGAACGCCATGCAGGGCTCGGCGCTCAAGGCAGAGGTGCGGTTTCTCCGCCGCCGGCAGCAGCCTCGCCTGGACAGCGAGATCGTCGTCGGCTCGAGCTCGATGATGCAGGATGCCTGGGCCTTGATCGGGCGGGTGGCGCCGAGCCGCTCGAGCATCCTGCTCCTCGGAGAGACCGGCGTCGGCAAGGAAGTTTTCGCTCGCGCCATCCATTGGGCGAGCCCCGCCGCCGACGGACCGTTCGTCGATGTGAACTGCGCCTCGATTCCGAATGAGCTCCTCGAGTCGGAGCTCTTCGGACACGAGAAAGGCGCCTTCACCTCGGCCGACCGCCAGAAGCGCGGGCTCTTCGAGACCGCCAACGGCGGCACCCTCTTCCTCGACGAGATCGGTGAGATGTCGATGGGGCTTCAGTCGAAGCTCTTGCGCGTGCTCGAGCACAAGCGCTTCCGGCGACTCGGTGGGGTCCAGGACCTGCGGGTGGAAGTGAGAGTCATCGCCGCCACCAATCGCGACCTCAAGCAGCGAATCGCCGAAGGTCGCTTCCGCGACGACCTCTACTATCGACTGGCGGTCGTGGAGGTGCGCATCCCCCCGCTCCGCGACCGCCCCGAGGATCTCGAGCCTTTGCTCGAGGCCCTGTCCCGCAATGTCGCCCGTGAGCTCGGGCACGAGGTCCCGCATATCGCCCCGGCGGCAGCCGCCTTGATGAGCGCCTATGCTTGGCCGGGGAACGTCCGCGAGCTCCGCAATGTTCTCGAGCGGGCCATTCTTCTCGGCGGCACCCCGGTGCTCGGCCCCGAGCATCTGCCGTCGGAGATCCGGGGCGCGTCCGCACTCTCGAGCCCCCGAGCCGGGGCTCGGCGATCGGGGCCGATCCCCACCCTCGACGAGGTGGAGCGCGACGCGATCCTCCGTGCGCTCGCCCACACCCGGGGCAACAAGACCCTGGCGGCGCGACTCCTCGGCATCTCCCGCCAGACATTGCGGGCCAAGACCCGCAAGTACGGCATCGCCGAGGAAGCCGCGGTGATCTCCTGATCCTTTCTCGACCGCTTCGCTAGGTCGGATCTCGCATTTGGCCCGGAGGCCGTGCAAGGCGCCTCGTCGCGCCACCCGGCCTGCGTATCGAAGCGGACCAAATGTGATCTCCCCTGGTTCGCGGCTGGCCGCTCTCGAGCCGACAAACAGCCGGCTGGACCTCGACTAGCCGGAGGAACCGCCCTCCCGAGCGCGTCCCCAGCCCCTCGCCCTCGCCTGAGCCCGCCTTCCCAGCCCGGGCATGGCCCTTGCAATTCACCTCCCGAGCGGCGCCATCTGCCCCACTTCCTTTGCTATGGCGCCGCATTTCGTCCCGTCGCTGAGGTTCGCCGACCCGTTGTCGAAATCAGTGCTCATCGTGGATGACGAGGAGGCCACCGCCTGGGCGCTGGCCGAGAGCCTGCGCGAGGAAGGGTTCTCGATCTCGACCGCGGCGAACGCCGCTCAGGCCGAGACCATCCATGACTCGCATCCGGTCGATCTCGTCATCACCGATCTCCGGCTTCCCGATCTCGACGGCCTGGCGCTTCTCGAGCGTCTCGCCGCTCGCGGTCGCGCCCCGCTGGCGATTGTGATCAGCGCCTGGGATGGGCCGGAGATTCGCGAGCGCCTGGAGCGGAGCGGAGCGCTCGCTTGCGTCCGCAAACCGTTCGATGTCGAGCGAATGAAGCTTCTGGTGGCCCGCGCCTTCGCGGGCGAGAGGTCGGCCGACCCGGGCCTGTCCCGAGTGGACGGCGCTCGGCAAGCGACCCGAGGAGATCGATGACCCGCACCGCCGAGGCACGCAGGACGCAGCCCGCTCCGATTCTGGTGGAGACAAATCAACACGAGCGCGTGATCGAGAATGTCCTCGCCAAGTATTCGTCGCTCGTCAAGTACGTGGTGGACAAGATCTCTTCGACGTTGCCCAAGACGGTGGACCTCGACGATCTGCAGAGCTCGGCGGTGATCGGGCTCTACGATGCCTGGGAGAAGTTCGATTCCACCCGCGGCACCAAGTTCGAGACCTATGCGGTGTGGCGAATCCGCGGCGCCGTTCTCGACGAGCTCCGCGCCCTCGATTGGGCTTCTCGCACCACACGCCGCAAGGCGCGCCGGGTCGAGGAGGTGAGCCGGAACCTCGACCAGAAGCTGGGCCGGGCGGCGAGCGACCACGAGATCGCCGACGCCATGGGACTCGACTCGCAGGAGTTCCTGCGCCTCTCCGACGAGGTGCAGAACGCGGTGCATCTGTCGCTCGAGCGCCCGCAATCCGGTGACGAGTCCTCGGACGTGATGGGGCTCAGCGAAGCCATCGAAGCCGAGGAACGCCACACGAGCCTCGAGTCGGTGGAGCTCGAGGAAGCGCGCGAGATTCTGCTCGGGGCGGTCAATCATCTCCCCGAGCAGGAGCGGTTGGTGGTGGCTCTCTATTACTACGAAGAGCTGACTCTCAAGGAGATCGGCGAGGTGTTGGGGATCTCGGAGTCCCGGGTTTCCCAGGTGCACACCAAGGCGATTCGCCGGTTGCGGCGTCGAGTGCCGGAGCTGGTCTGAGGGCGGCAGGCGTTGGCACGGTTCGAAACCATCGAGAATTGCGGGGCCGCGCAGGGAAGGTAGTCCCCAGGGCAAGGAGACTTCATGGCACGGAGGAACGGACGCGGTTCGAAGAGCCTGGCGGAGACGATCGCTCAGTTCGAGAGATCGGAGCTCAAGCTATTGCGCTCGGCGAGCAAGGCACAGATTCTCACCCCGCGTGAGGCGGAGCGGCTCGAAGAGCGCTTCAACGATTCGCCGTCGCAGAAGCGCTCGTCGGACATCCTTTCGGCCGCCATTCACCTCAACAAGCTCCTGGCCGGGGCGCTGCGCGAGGCGCCGAACGGCGATCGCCCGGCGCCGCGGGCCGAGCTCGAGGTCTTGGGCGAGATGGCGGTGACGTTGCGCGCCGAGGCGAAGCCGGCCGACGCCCTTTTCAACCTGCTGCGCCATCTGTCCGAGCTCGTGAGCTTCGACCGCGCCGCGGTGTTTCTGTTCGACAGCCGCCGCAAGCGTCTCGAGCCCATCGCCTCGATCGGCGGCGCCGTCGACCTCATCGAGGGAGTGGAGTTCGATCTCGGCACCGGCTTCTCCTCCTGGGTGGCCAAGCGGCGCCAGGCCACTCTCTTGACCGATCTCCAGCGCCCGCCGCGCGAAGGCGAGACGGCGCTCCGCTGCTTCATGTCGGTGCCGATCATCGTCCACGGCGACCTGGTCGGGGTGCTCAACCTCGGGCACTCCCAGCCGCGTGCGTTCGATGAAGACCACCTGCGCCTGGTGAGCACCGTCGCCTCGTTGCTTGCCGCCACCCTCGCCCGCGAGGTGGCGGAACGGATCGTGGCCGAGAACGCCGCCGTCGATCCGCGAACCGGCGTCCTCACCCAGATGCAATTCGCCCGGCGAGTGCTCGAGGAGACCGATCGCAGCCGCCGTCACGGCGATCCCCTCACCCTCGCCCTCGTCCGCATCGAAGACTTCGCCGCTTTTACCGAGGCCCAGGGGTTCGGACCGGCAGAGGCGGCGCTCCGCGATCTCGCTCGACTGCTCCGTACTTCGGTGCGAAGCATCGATCCGGTCGGTCATGTCGGCGGCGACGAGTTCGGGATCCTGTTCGTGCACACGACGGTGAGCGAGGCGCGGGCGGCGACCGCGCGCCTCTCTGAAGAGGTGGCCAAGCACAGCTTCCCGCGGCGCAAGCGGCTCAAGATCAGTGGCGCTCTCGCGGCCTTCCCCGAAGCCGGAGAGGACTACGCCGAGCTCATCGCCAGCGCCCGGCGGCGGCTCTCGGCGCGCCCATCCTCGGGCGCCGGAGCTCTCGTCTTCGGCGGCCATGACCCGGCGCCGGCCAACGGCAAGTCGAGCCGCGGGCCTTGCAATGGCGCCAACGGCCATGGCCCGAGCACACCCGGCGACAAGTCGAACGGTTCGTCGGACAACGGTAATTCGAATGGCTCGCAAACCGCGGGCAGGCTCCTCGACCGCGAGACGGGGGGGAACGGCAGCCGCGTCTGCGACAAGGGCG
>JBIOUT010000404.1:0-2398 GCA_044867365.1 Candidatus Eiseniibacteriota bacterium
CCCACCGGCCATCATCGCCTCGATCTGTGCCGAATATGGCATCGCCACCAGAGCTTCGAGCGAGCTACGCAAGGCGAGGTTGAGCTTCGCCTCGTCGGGGGCGGCGGAAGCTCCGCCGTCGGCGGAAGCGCTCATCGCGAGGAGGCTCTCGAATACAGCGGCCATTGCGCGCTTCATCATCACGTAGGTGGCATCGCCCTCGACGACGAAGCGCAACGCCTGGATCTCATCTTCGCTGAGCTTGCCCTCACGAGAAGGTCGCATGATCAGCGAATCCAGATCGAAGTGCTGGTCGGTGAGGGCATGCACGAGCTCATGACTCGAGATCATATCCACCATTTGAGAATCGACGACCCCCTCGATGAACAGGTAGACATCGGTCTCCGGATCGTAGAGTGCGGCGGCCTGGCTCGATACCAGTCCGACCAGTGACTCGCGAACCGAGAACGGGGGCTCGACCCACCCGATGGCCTCGAGGGCGAGCTCGAGACCGTGCGCCTTCGCCGCCGGCAGCTCCTCATCGACCTTGTCGCGGAGCATGGCCTCGAACGCCATTCGCGACAGAGTCCGCACCGGAACCGGGTGGAGGAGGGACAAGCTGCGCAGCCGCGCGATCTCTCCGGCGATGGCGGCGGTCTGGCGAACGAGCCGTGGGTCGGCCCTCCCGGCACCCGGAGCTGCGGGAGCGGCGCTCACTCGGAGCGGACCGGCCAACCACGAGACGAGCCCGAGCGATAACGCCAAAACGAGAACGCGGGTGACCAAGCCGCTCCGGGGCGGATTTCCCAGGGAACCCTGTTCAACGTCCCATCGTGATAATCTCAGCTCGGTTGCCAAAAGCTCCTCTCCCTTGCAAGAACAAGGACACCCGACGACGGCCGGGTGAATGGTGTCACAAAGTGAGCCGCGGACGTCTGGGGGCTCAAGAAGCAGTCCCATGGGCACGACATAATATGAGGACGGCAGGGGCAGGCGCACTCCTTATTCGAACGAATCGGCGACCGCCTTCCGCGTTGTCGCAACGGTCTTACCCAGACGGAGCAGAGACGGCGGCATGAGCACGAACGACCGGCGTCAAGCCGACTCCCATCACCCGAGCGAAATCGAGTCCAGGCGCGTGGCCGAGGCGGCTCGGCAGGCCGAATGGGCGGCGCCGAGCTTCATGCGCGAGCTCTTTCTCGGCAACTTCCGGCTCGATCTGGTCTATCCCCACCCGGGCGAGGGAGGATCCGCCGACCGCCCGCAGTTCCTCGAGTTCTACCGCAACCTCGAGGACTTTCTCCGCCGGCAGGCCGATCCGGTGGCGATCGATGCGACGGGGGAATATCCCAAGGAGGTCATCGATGGGCTCCGCCGTCTCGGCGCCTTCGGGATGACCATCCCGGTCGAGTACGGCGGTTTGGGACTCACCCAGTGTGAATACAGCCGGGTGATGGAGCTGCTCGGCAGCTACGACGGCAATATCACCGCGCTCCTCTCCGCTCACCAGTCGATCGGGGTGCCGCGCCCGCTCAAGCTCTTCGGCACTCCGGAGCAGAAGAAGAAGTACCTGACCCGCTGCGCCGCCGGGGCGATCTCGGCCTTCGCCCTCACCGAGTCCGCCGTCGGCTCCGACCCGGCGAGCCTCTCGACCGTCGCCGAGCTGACTCCCGACGGGTCGACCTACATCTTGAACGGCGAGAAGCTCTGGTGCACCAACGGCACCCTCGCCGAGTTGCTGGTGGTCATGGCGCGCGACCCCCGAACCAAGAAGATCAGCGCCTTCGTGGTGGAGACCGCCTGGGAAGGGGTGAAGATCGAGCACCGGTGCCACTTCATGGGGCTTCGCGCGCTCGCCAACGCGGTGATCAGCTTCAAACAGGTGCGGGTGCCGAGCGAGAACCTCATCGGGGAGGAAGGGCGCGGGCTCAAGATCGCCCTCGTCACCCTCAACACCGGCCGGCTGAGCTTGCCCGCCGGCTCGGTCGGCGCCGCCAAGCTATGTCTCGAGATCTGCCGCCGATGGGCCGGTGAGCGGGTGCAATGGGGGCAGCCGATCGGCAAGCATGAGGCGATCGCCCACAAGCTCGCCGACATCGCCGCCACCACCTTTGCCATGGAGTCGATCTCCGACCTGGCGAGCTCGCTCGCCGATCGCGGCGGCTACGACATCCGGCTCGAGGCGGCGGCGGCCAAGGAATGGAATACCGCCCTCGGCTGGCAGATCATCGACGACACGATGCAGATCCGCGGCGGGCGAGGCTACGAGACCGAAGCGTCGCTCGCGGCCCGCGGCGACGAGCCGATCGGGATCGAGCGCATGATGCGCGACTTCCGGATCAACCGGATCTTCGAAGGCTCGAGCGAGATCATTCACTTGTTCATGGCCCGTGAGGCGGTGGACAAGCATCTGCAGGTG
>JBIOUT010000405.1:0-9555 GCA_044867365.1 Candidatus Eiseniibacteriota bacterium
GACCCCGGTGTGTGTTCCCTGGTAGAGATGGGCCTGGAAGTAGCCGGTGTGGTCGCTCACCACCCGCACTTCGGACTCCTTGAATCGTACCTCGGCCCCCTCGACCGGCGCCGCCTCCGTCCCATGCGCCACTACTTCGCCGCGAACCACCCCGTCTCGAGCATCGAGGAAGCGGAGCACATAGAGGCCCGACTGCATGTCGGAGGAGTAAATGAGCCCGGAAGGAGCGAAAGGGAAGACGCTCCAGCAGCCGCCGAAGCGTCCGCCGGAGAGGCGGCTCGTGTCGAAACGTCCGATCTCCTCCGGTTGGAGCGGATTGGAGAGATCGACGACTCGAACGCCGGCGGTGTAGTAAGCGATGTAGGCGTAGGGTCCCTTCAGATGAACATTGTGGATGATCGCAATCGCTTCGGTCGAGTACTCGGCGACCTGCTGAATGTCGGGATGTCCTCGGAGCTCCCAGATCCGGAGGTGGCCTCCATTCTGCTCGTCGGTGGTGCAGACATAACGCCCGTCAAGAGTCGGCCAGGCGTTGTGGGTGGCCGCACTGGGATAATTGATGTGGGTGATAAGCTGCGGAAAGTCCTTGTCGCTCACATCGAGGATCACGAGCCCGCCGCCGAACCATGATACGTAGCAGGTATCGCTGCGTACATAGACGTCGTGAGCGGAGATGTATCCGCCGTTCTGGGAAAGGGTGTAGTGACCGCGCTCGACTGCATTCAGAGGATCCTTGGTGAAATCGAGAATGCGGAGGTCCTGAGTGCCGGTCCCCTGGAGTGCGAGGTAGGCATAACCGTCCTCGCCGAGCCAGATATTGTGACAACCATAGATGTTGTCCGAGCGATAGTTGGCCACGGTGTACGCGTGGTAGGGATCGCTCAGATCGACGATCTGGAGCGGCCCCAGCTGGTTCACGCAATACGCGTAGTGCTTGTAGGTCTTGACCTCCTTGAGGTCAGCGCCGGTGCTGGGGACCTGGGTGGCGATCACCGGGTGGGCCGCATCGGTGACATCGATGACGGCGAGCGTCCCGCCGGTTGCAACGAGGGCGTATTCCCCCTTGCCGTCGGCGTAACCCCAAATGCCCTTCCCCAGGAGGCCGACATGGCTCGAATCGGACGCCATCTCCTCCATGCGATAAGGAGGGTCGTTGGCGAAGGCCGGATGGGCGAGGGAAAGGGCGGAAACCGCCGCCAGGACTGCGGCGGCAGAGCCGTAGGCAGGGAGCAGTGAAACAGGGAGTTGCGGATTCCTGCGAAGGCCGCGAAGCCGATCGGGAACTCCCATCATCACGCGCGCACCTCTCGGGGGATGACTGCGTGCGTTCACGTGCCGCCGCGATGGGGGCTCACGGCAGGGCGCCAAGGACACCCAGCACTCAAGTATGACGTATGCACTGGCCCTGGCGCAAGCGATCGCACCCTGACCTCGCCCCCCCACCGGGTCCCATCGTCTCCCATCGCTTGACGCCTCCACGGGGCTCGGCTAGCGTCGGCCAATGGCACGTGCCCCTATCCCCTGCCCATCGGCTCCCTCCCCGCCCGAGCGTCCGTCCGCCTTGGATAAACCATTAAGTCGCTTGGTGATCCGCCGATAATTGGAATGATGGAGTCCCCTCCCTCGAGCGACGCCCGGTTAACGGAAGGCGCGCCATTTCGCTTCCGGCCCGGACGTAGGCTGGTCCTTTTCCTCATCGGGACGGCTCTTTTCTCGTCCGGCGCGGCGCTAGGAAGTCCCGCTTTTGTTCGGACGAGCCCGGCCCCGGCGTCGATCGCTGCGCCTTTCGATCCGGTCATCGTCCTGCGTCTGGCCGAGGATCCGGGCTGGGATACCGGACCGTTGCCGTCCCCAGTCTCGTCCCTGCGCCTGGAAGGCGGTCTGTCGGGGGCGCATCCCGTTCACGCGGCTTACGAACGCCTGTCGCGGGCGCTGACCGTGGCCGCGGGCGGCGGTTTCCTGCCCGGGGAGACCGTGCGCTTGTCCATCGGCCGCGGCGAAGGTTTCTCGGGCGCCACCCTGAGCTTTCAGGTGGCGACATCCCCGGCGTCGGCGCGCTACGAGATCACGAGCCGCCTCAACACCGGCTCCGGACCTAACATGGTCGCCGTCGGCGACCTCGACCGTGACGGCGATGCCGACCTCGTCGTGTCGGAGGTGCTCGACAAGGACGGCCTCCGGGTCTTTCTGAACAACGGATTCGGACGATTCACCGCGCTCGACCTTTTCGTCCTTCCCGGCATCCAGGATCCTTCGCGCTTCGCGCTGGGGGATCTGGATCGGGACGGCAGCCTCGATCTCGTCGTCGTGGGGGAGGGCTCGGCCAATCTCGTCGTGGCCAAGGGGAAGGGCAACGGGCGCTTCGAGCCGACTCCAGTGCGCCCGCTCGAAGGCGCGACCCCGGTCCAGGCGGTGATCGGAGACCTCAATCTCGATGGCTCGGATGAGGTGATCGTGGCTCACCTCTCGAGATCCGACCGCCTGACCGTGCTTTCCGGAGAAGGCGGCGGCGCCCTCGGGCGCGAGCGCCGGCTCCGCGTCGGACGCGGGGTCCAGTCCATGGCCGTTCAGGATTTGGATGGCGACGGCGATCTCGATCTGGCAGCGGCCAACGAGGAGGCCGATCAGGTCATCGTTCTGCGTAATGCCGGCGACGGGAAGCTCGAGCCTTCGGCGATTCTGGCGGCGCCTGGTCGGCCGGAGGCGATCGTTGCCGGTGATGTGAACGAGGACACCATTGTCGACCTGATCACCGTCAATCAGGGAGCCAACAGCGTCTCGTTGCTTCTCGGCCGCGGGGTCGGGAACGACAGTTCCGGCAATGAGTCCCGAGTCGAGGGTCTGAGCTACGCAGCGCCCGTCTCCTGGGACGTCGGCGAACGGCCGGCCATCCCGGCCCTCGCCGATCTCGATGGCGACTCGGACCTCGATCTGGCGGTGCCGGGCCTCTTCTCCGACGATGTCACCGTCCTGGTCAATGACGGCCGGGGAATGTTCGCCCTCGGTGGCAAGCTCCCCGTCGATGCGGGCCCGGTGGCGGTAGCCGCCGCCGACTTCGACGGCGATGGCGCCCTCGATCTGGCGGTAGCCAGCTCGGTGGGCGACGATGTTCAGATTCTCCGCAACACCAAGATCCTCGCCGCCGCTCCCGATGCCGGATCGCGGATTGACGCCCTGGCCCAGAATGTCCCCAACCCCTTCAATCCGACCACCGAGATCGCTTACGAGCTCGCCAAACCCGGATATGTGGGCCTGGTGATCTTCAACACGTCGGGCAAGGTGGTCCGCACGCTCGTCAATCGCTTCGAGTCGGCCGGACCGCACGTCGCCGGCTGGGACGGGACGAGCGACGAAGGGGACAAGCTGCCGAGCGGCATCTATTTCTATCGCCTCACCACCGACGATACGGTGGAGCTCCGGCGAATGACCATGATCCGCTGAGGCGCTCCGCGCCAGCCACGGTCCGCTGCCGATAACCGTTGGCATCCAGCCTCGAGTCGCTGCTTGCCGGTTGTTGCCAGGGAAAGGCGTCCGGCGTAAACTCGGATCGCCGACCGAATCAAGGCTCGGCGGCACCGAGGGTGGCGTTATCCGGGAACCGACTCAGTGGTCCCCCACCAGGAGTGGTGACCACATGACTATGAGTGCTGGGCACTGGAGTGCGAGTGTCCGGAAGCTCGCGTTTGCTCTGTCTCTCATCCTGTTGGGGTGCAGCAAAGAGCCCGTCCAACCCGATGTCAACCCTCTCGGGCCGGGGCGCATCGCCGGAACCACTTATCTCGCTGGAGATCCCGAACGAACGAGTCAGATCCGTGTCGAGTTCTTCCTTGCCGGAACTGCCAAACGGGTGAGCACGACCTTTCCCAACGATGAAGGCCGGTTCGTGAGCGACCCGCTCGTTGCCGGGAACTACGACCTTACGGCCAGCGTGGATATCCCAGGCTATTTCCCGGCGCGGATGCAGAACATCGTGGTGGTCCCGGGGCGCACAACCGAGCTGACCCAGGTGATCGATGTTCCGGACACTTCGCGAGTGGTGTTCGAGAACCTGACTCCGGCACCCGGGAGCCGGGTGGTGGAGCGGCGCCCGCAGATCAGCGGTGAGTTTCGAAGCGCCGGATCCGGGTTCAAGATCGACACGTTCGCCCTCTATATCAACGGGCAGCGGGTGACCGCTGGGTTGCAGGTCGATGAGATCGAGCCTCGTCGTTTCGGGCGATTCAGGTACACGCCAATCTTCAGCCTGCCCCCGAGGGTTTATGACATTCAGGTGGTGATCCACAACCGCGCCGGCAACCGATCGGCTCGCACCTGGAGCTTTCGAATTCTGCAAGGCATTGTCCGGCGTGTTCCCGCCGACTATGCGACCGTCAGCGCCGCGGTGTTCGAGGCCAATGACGGCGACACGGTGCTCGTCGCTCCGGGAGAGCACCAGGTGGTCAATGTCTTGGTGAACAAGGACCTCACCTTCCTCGGAGAGGAAGGCGCCCAGAATACGATCTTGAGAGGCGTTCCCGGCGGTCGCATCTTCAACGTGATCGGAGACGGCCGCGCCGCATTGTTCAGCGGTCTCACCTTTACCGGCGGCGCACCGAATCCAGGCGAGTACGGGGGCGCCCTTGTCGCCAGCCCGGAGCTCGGCAGCGGCATCATCAACCACCTGGTGGTCGAGAACTGCGTCTTCACCGACAACCAGGTTTCAGGGCTCGGCCACGGAGGAGCCATCTCCCTTTCGCGTACCGATGCTCTGATCCGTGACTGCATTTTCACCGCCAACCGCGCCTATCGAGGCGGAGCGATCGACTCTCACAATCTCTCGGTGCCGCACATCGAGCACTGTGTCTTCATCCGCAATACGAATTACGACCTGGGTGGGGCGATTCTGATCGATCGCACCCGGGCGGAGATCCGTCACAACACGTTCTATCAGAACAACTCGGGTAACGGAGTGGGTGGGGCGATCATGGCTGACGGGGAGGTTGGGGGCGGTTCCGAGGTGGAAACGGAGGGCAACCTCTTCATCGAGAACATCGCCCGCGCCGGAGATGGGGGGACGATCTACTTCAAGGATTCGACCCTGACCTCGGGATGCGATGGTTTCTACAACAACCAGGGCGGGCCTGTCGCAGGACTGGGCGGGAGCAGCCATCAGACCGACTTGATCGACATTCCCGAGGGCGTCGACCCGGGCTTCTGCAATCTCCCCGGCGGCGACCTGAGGCTCCGCGCCGGCTCTCCCTTCCTCGTCGACGGCTGCGAGCGCGGGGCGCTGCCCCTGGGATGCGGGCCCTAGTGGTGGTTCATCGGTCGATGGCCTTCGCCCTGGCGGCGCTCATCGCCGCCGGGGTGATGGCGGGCTCATCGAAGGCCGAGAGCGCCTCCTCCTCCTCCTCGACCCCTGTTCATGCGAGCCAGATCAGCTTCACGTTCGATCCCGCCCAGAGCCCGCTCTCCAAAGAGCTCCACGAGCGGGTGGTCGAGGTCATCGAGCACATCTACGGCTTCAAGTTCGAGGAGGCCATCGCCAAGGCGCGGGCTATTCGATCCGCCGACCCGGGGAATCCGCTCGGCGACTTCCTCCTCGCCGAAGCGTATTGGTGGCAGGCGATCAACAACCGCGACCGGCCCGAGCTCGCGGCGCGCTTTCGCGACTACGCCGGGGCCGCGATCGCGGCGAGCGAGAAGCGCCTCGAGCGCGATGAGGAAGATCCCCTGGCGCTCTTCTTTCTCGGGAGCGCCAACGGGCGCAAGGCCATTCTCGACGGCCTCGACGGTCACCGCTTCGAGTCGGTCAATACATCGGTCAGGGCCAGGAAGTACCTGAAACTCCTCAACAAGTATCATCCCGAAATCGAGGACTCGTACTCCGGGCTGGGAATCTACGATTATTTCGCCGCCCAATTGCCCTGGTTCGCGCGCATTCTTTCCAAGCTCCTCCTCGGGCTCGGCGGGGATCGCGAGCGCGGCATCGCCGAGCTCGAGCGCGCCGCCCACGATGGGTTGTTCACCCAGGTCGAGGCGCGGATCTTCCTGGCGATCGCCTACCTCGACACCGAGGGCCGCTATCCGGAAGCGCTCGCCATCCTCAAGGAGCTGAATGCCCGTTACCCCGACAATCTCGATTTCTACGGGATGCTGGCCTTCGCCTACCGCACCCAATATGACTTTACCAACGCCATCCGCATGCTCGAGACCCTGGTCGAGATGGGAGAGCACGCACCATCATTCGGCCATCAATCGCGCCTGATGTCGGCTTACTTCCTGGCCAGCACCTACAAGGTCGCCGGGGATTACGACCATGCGCTCCCGGTTCTCGACCGACTGGTGACCGACGTCGATCCCAGGGCGGAGTGGATCGCCGCTTCGTCGCTCCTCGAGCGCGGGCGGATTCATGACGCCAAGGGGCAGCGTCAAGCCGCAATCGCCGATTACCGGGGCGTCCTCGACCTCAAGGACTTCCGCGGTTCGCGCGACAAGGCCAGGGGCTTCATCGACAAGCCCTATGTCGTCTCCCCCGAAGAGCGAAGCCACTATCTGGTCGGGGTGGGGGGTGGCGAGGCGGAAGGGGCTGAGCAAGCGGGCGGCGCCTCGGGCGGCTCCACTCCCTAGCCGGCCGTCATGCGCCGAGGAGCTCCGGCCGTTCTCCTGGCCTTTCTCCTCCCGTTTGCCATTTACGCGGCGACCCGCGCTCCCGATCTCACCTTCGTCGATGCGGGCGAGCTCGCCGCGGCGGCTTCGACCCTCGGCATCGCCCATCCGACGGGCTATCCGCTCTTTACTCTCCTCGGTCGCACTCTCGTTGCTCTTCCCGGGCCTCTCGAGCCTTTCGCGCGTCTGAACCTTCTATCGTCTGCCTGCGCCGCGGCGGCTTCTGCGCTGGTGATGCTCTCGGTGCGCCGCATCTTGTTAGCGCTGGGGCACGGACCTGCCGTCTCCACGCCGACTGCTCTGGCGGCAAGCCTGACTCTCGCCGCCGGCCGAACGGTCTGGAATCAGGCGGTCATCGTCGAGGTCTACGCCCTGCATCTTCTCTTCGTCGCCCTCCTTGTTTATTGCCTCCTCCGCGTCGCCGAGGTGGGGGAGGGGGAAGACACGAAGGCAGAGGACGATGGGATGCGGCCGCTCCTCCTCACCGGATTCATCGCCGGCCTGGCGATCGGCAATCATCTTTCAGCGGCTCTCCTCCTCCCGGCGATCGCCTTTGGAGTCGTGCGCGAGCGCGGCGTCCAGGGCTTGATGCGGGCGGCGCCGATCGCCGTGGTTCTCTTCGTGATCGGGCTTTCGATCTATCTCTACTTGCCGGTGCGGTCGGCTCTCGATCCCATGCTCGATTGGGGAAACCCCGAGACTCCGGGAGCTTTCCTGCGTCACTCGACCGGGGCCGTCTATCGGGTGTGGTTCCTGTCGTCGCCGGAAGTGGCGGTGCGCCAGCTCGGCCGATTCTTTTCCCTGTTGTCGGTCGAGATGACGCCGATCGCCCTTGTCCCGGCGGTGCTTGGCCTCGTGCACTTGTGGCGCCAGCGGCCCTCGCTCGCGCACACGACGGTGTTGCTCCTCCTCCTCAATCTCCTCTCTGCCGTCAACTACGACATCCACGACGTCGACGCCTATTTCTTGCCGGCGTTTCTCGTCGTCGCCCTGTGGGTCGGAGTGGGGATAGGAAGCGTTCTCGAGGCGCTGCTCGAGGGGCGGCGCCGGCGGTCGGTGCCTGCGGCTCCTCGCTGGGCGGCGGCGCTCGCCCTTCCGGCATTCGCCTTTGCCTGGAACGCCGGCGCCTCGAATCAGCGCGACAACCACTTGGTCGGCGATTACACCGCCGCGATGTTCCGGTCGCTCGATCCCAAGGCGGTGATCTTGAGCCGGCAGTGGGATCATTTCTGCTCGGCCTCGATCTACGTGCAGCTCGTGCGCGGCGAGCATCGTGACGTGACGGTGCTCGAGAAGGAGCTCTTGCGCCGCTCGTGGTATCTCGAGGAGCTCGAGCGCTGGGATCCGGAGCTGATCGCCGGCTGTCGCGCTCCTATCGAGGCCTTCAAGGCCGAGCTCGTCCCCTTCGAGACCGGGGGACGCTATCGCTCGGACGCCTTGCAGGAGCGCTATGTCGAGATGATCAATTGCCTCCTCGAGCATGCATCGGCCACCCGTCCCACGTATCTCACTCCCGACGCTCTCGAGCCGGGCATCGCGCGCAGTTTCATTCCGGTTCCGGTAGGTCTGGCTCTGCGGCTCTATCGCGAGCTTCCGAGCTCGCCGCCGCCATCACCGCTGATCGAGATTCGGGGGCTCAAGGAAGCGCACCGGAGTGAGGAAGATTACCCGCGGCAGCTTGCCGAGCTCGTCCTCGACATGACCACCCGGAGGGCGGTCTATCTAGCGACGGTGGGACGGTTCGGAGAGGCGCTCGCGGCGATCGATCGCGTGCTGGCCATCGATCCCATCTATCCGCAGGCCCTCGAGCTCCGCGCCGCTATTCGGCCGCGGTTTCCGGCGGGGGGCTCGTCGCTCCCGCCCGGTCCAGCTCTGCCGCCGAGTGCGCTCGTTCCAGGAGGAGGAGGAGACGGTCGGGCCAGTCGGTGAAGATCCCATCGACGCCGCGGTCGATGAGCTCCGACATCACCGCGGGGTCGTTGATGGTGTAGACGCGCACCTTGAGGCCGCGGGCATGCGCGGCACCGACAAGCCGGCGATCGGCGAGGCCGAGTGACACATGAATCCCCTCGGCGCCGAGCTCGACGAGCTCGCCGAGGAGCTTCAAAGCATCGCCCTGCCCGATGAGGATAGCGGCGGGGATGGCGGGAGCGGCGGCGCGCAGGCGGCGGAAGGCCGACATCGAGAACGTGGAGATGATGACGGGAGGAGAGCCGGCGGCCGCGATCTCCTCCAAGGTCCCTTCGACCAGGGCGATCACCTGGTGTTCCTGGCCCTTGTCCACCTTCACCTCGACATTGACCGGGACTCGGCCGCCGATGAGCGCGAGCGCCTCGTGCAGACCCAGGAAGCCGATGCCCTTGAACCGGGGATCGAACCAGGATCCGGCGTCGAGACCGGCGAGAGCGTCGAGATCGAGGTCGCGAGCACGGCTCCCGGGATGGTCATATCGGCCCAGGTCGTCGTCATGAATCACCGCGATGCGCTTGCCGGCGGTCAGGCGGGCATCGAGCTCGATCATGTCGGCGCCGGCGGCGATGGCGGCGGCGAAAGCGGGGGCGGTGTTCTCGGGCCACCGTCCCGAAAAGCCGCGGTGAGCGATGACTCGAGGAGGCGGGTCGGGCGGGCGGGAGGTCACAACAACTCGAAGGGCGTGAGATCGGTGACCGAGTGGCCGATGACCTCGGTGCCCCCGAGTGCGGCGAGAGAATGCAGCAGGCGCTCGACCACCATTCCCGCAATCTAGCACTCGCTCTCCGCGATGGTCAAACGCGGCGCAGCTTCGAGCAGCGGGTCAAGGCGCTCCGCTGCTTGACCCGCTCGGGCACCGCTGTTAGCGTGCGCTCCATGGCGGGCCGGCGCGCCGGGCGTCCTCAAATCCCGGCGGCTCGCATCGGAATCGATTGG
>JBIOUT010000406.1:0-2935 GCA_044867365.1 Candidatus Eiseniibacteriota bacterium
AGATCGCCGTAGGAGGTCGCGCCGGAGATCGTAGCAGGGGGGATGCGCGGTTGCGGGCGATGCTCTATACCGGACTCTCGGGGGAGCTCCGTGAGGACGAGCTCCCGCCGCCCACCCCCGGCGCACACCAGCTCCTTCTTCGCGTCCGCGCGTGCGGGGTATGCCGCACCGACTTGCACATCGTCGACGGTGATCTCCCCCGCCACAAGAATCCCGTCGTCCCCGGCCACGAAATCGTCGGCATCGTGATCGAGACCGGCCCCGGCGCCGAGCGCTTCCGCGCAGGAGATCGGGTCGGGGTACCCTGGCTCGGCTGGAGCTGCGGGGTCTGTGCCTATTGCCGAACCGGGCGGGAAAACTTGTGCGACGCCGCGCGCTTCACCGGCTACGATGTCGACGGCGGCTACGCCGAGATGGCGGTGGCCGACGAGCGCTACTGCCACCGGCTCCCCGACGCCTACAGCGACCTCGAGGTAGCGCCCCTCCTCTGCGCCGGGCTCATCGGTTATCGCGCCCTCCGTGCCGCGGGCGACCCGCCCACGCTCGGGCTCTACGGCTTCGGTGCCTCCGCCCACATCATCGCCCAGGTCGCCCGTCACGAGGGCCGCGAGGTCTACGCGTTCACCCGGCCCGGCGACTCGAATGGCCAGAATTTCGCGCACGAGCTGGGAGCCACCTGGGCGGGCGGCAGCGACGAGGCTCCACCCACTCCTCTCGATGCCGCGATCCTCTTCGCGCCGGTGGGCGCTCTGGTTCCGACGGCCCTCCGCGCCGTCCGGAAGGGCGGCATCGTCGTCTGCGCGGGCATTCACATGAGCGACATCCCTTCTTTCCCCTATTCGATCCTGTGGGGCGAGCGCGTCTTGCGTTCGGTCGCCAATCTCACGCGCCGAGACGGCGAGGAATTCCTCGCCATCGCTCCCGCCGTACCCGTGCAGGCGGCGGCCGAGGCTTATCCTCTGGGGAGGGCGCAAGACGCTCTCGAGGCCTTGCGAGAAGGGCGGCTCCGCGGCGCGGCGGTGCTGGTTCCCGGGGATGGCGCGGCCGGGCGCTAACCAACGCTCTTCGGCATCGCCGGCCTCGGGTATCCTTCCCCGGGGCCACGGCCACCTCCCCGCTCTTTCCTTTCCAGCACAAAGGAGATTCCAGACATGTCCATCGCACGTGTGATCGAGATCACCGCCGCTTCCAAGAAGAACTTCGTGGATGCCGTCGACCAGGGTATTGCCCGCGCCTGCAAGACGCTCAAGGGAGTCAAGGGCGCCTGGATCAACGAGATGTCGGTCGCCGTCGATCAAGGCAAGATCACCGAATACCGGGTGAACTTGAGGGTCACTTTCGTCCTTCAAGACTGAGCCGGGGCGGGCCCGGCCGCAGATCCTCTTGCGAACGGACCGGTCCCTGCTAGAATGCCGCCCATGCGCCCGGGCACGCCCCTCGTCTCCCGAGCTCTGCTCTTCGCCGCGATCTTTCTCGCCGGGCTCGGCTGCTCGTCGAGCGACAAGAAAGACGGCGCCCAAGATCCGAAGGCCGTCGCCGAGCTCATGGAGAAGATGGCCGCAGCTCGTGAGGCCGGTAGTATCATCGGTGAATACACGAGCAGCCTTCCGGCGACCGATACCTCGAGCCCCGGGCGTGATATCCGGCTCCGGCTCGCCATCGAAGGCACGGCCGAGATGACGATCGATCACCTCAATGGCAATCCTCCGGTAGTGCGAAAAGGCCGCTGGGAAGCCCTCTCGCCGGACAAGGCGCGGGTCACGTTCACGGGATCGAACGGCCGTCCGGGGGAGTCTTCACCGGCCGGGGAATCTTCGCTTACTCTCCAGCGCCAGGGTTTCAGCCTGATCGCCCTCGAATACGATCGCAGCGAATGGGGCCCGCGCGGCCTGCGCTTGCTCTCGACGCAAGCACCCGCACCGCATGTGAGCGGGACGGTGACCTATCGGGAGCGAGTCGCCCTCACCCCCACGTCCTCCGTCGAGGTCGTGCTCGAGGAAAACTCGGGGGAAGAGATTTTGGGGCGCCAGATCATCCCCGGTCCCGGCCAGGTGCCGATCCCATTCGAGTTGCGCTACGACCCCGACCGGATCAACCCCAATGACATCTATGTGGTGCGAGCGCGCATCTCGGACGGGGGACGAGTGCTATTCACGACCATCGAGCCCACTCGCGTCTTGACCCAGGGGAACCCCTCGCAGGTGGAGATCCTGCTCAACGCGTCGAAAGGTTCCTGACCCCACTCGCGCAGCCCGCCATCCCCCGACAATCCTCCACACCGAGCGCGACTCAGTCTTCCTCCACCCTGAACTCGATTCGCCGATTCTTGGCGCGATTGGCCGCCGAGTCATTGGGCGCCACCGGCTTCGACTCACCGTAGCCCCGGGTCGAAATCCTGCGTGATTCAACCCCTCGGCCCACCAGGTAGGCCTTGGTGGCTTCGGCACGCCGTTTGGAGAGATCGTTGTTCAGCTTCTCCGATCCCCGGTCATCGGTATGGCCCTCGATGCGCAGCTTCCGATCGGGATTCCGGTTGAGATAATCGACGATGCGCTCGAGAGAGCGCCTGGCGGCAGGCCGTATCATGTCGCTCCCGGTCTCGAAGAGCACACTCCCCGACATCGTCGCCTCCGCGAGCGGACATCCCTTCTCGTCGACAAGAGTGCCTCGCGGCGTATTGGGGCAGCGGTCGCGGGAGTCGGCCACTCCGTCCCGATCCTCGTCCGGTTCCCGGCCGGCGGTGAAGAGAGCGGCGACGATGAGATCCCGCATCGGACGCTCTCCGCCAAGCTCCTCGACCTCGACCGTCGATCCGCACCCTCCAGCGCTCACCACCTTGGCGAGAAGCTCTCTCCCCTCACGATCCCTCCCCACATGGATGGCGTAGATGCAGGCCCCGGTTGAACGATGGAGCTCGCGGGCGGCCTCGAACTCG
>JBIOUT010000407.1:0-2277 GCA_044867365.1 Candidatus Eiseniibacteriota bacterium
CCGTGAGCGGCGTCAAACCGCTCTCGGTGTTCGAGAGGGTCTCGACCCTCTGATCGGCGCGGCCCCCGGCGAATGGGACCGCGGAACATGGAGAGCCGATGAAGCACACGAAACCGTTCAACCGCAAGGCCAAGGCCATGGCGGAGAAGAACGACCCCGAAGTCCTCGGACTGGCTTGCGGGGTCTGTTGCGCTTCTTTCGCTCCTGGCTGGGAGGTCAACTCGACCGGGGCCATAGACCCCTGCCCGTGGCAGAACGATCTCTACCTTTGCTACAACACCTGCTACTGGACGGCTCAGAACCCGGACAACGGGGCTTACCCGGGCTGGAACACCTGCGCCAGTCTGTCGAACGACTGGGCCAACCTTTGCGTGGTGCCCGACTGATCTTGGTCATGGACTGGCCCGAGGGGCCGGCGCGCCGGATGGCACCGGCGCCCAGCGCGGCGGACCTCACGGCGCCTACGGCGGCCAACCATTCCGAAGATTGAGGAAGGAACGATGACCCGCATGCTAATCACCGGCCGGATCCTCCGGCTTGTTCTCGTTTCCGCAGTCCTCGGTATCGCCGGGGTCCTGCCCGCTGCGGCCGAGGTGCTCTATGTCGCCTCGACTCGGATCGAGGTCATCGATTCCGATTCGGGGAAGCAACTGGCCGAGATCCCGCTCGGCCACTTCGTGTTCGACATCGCCTTCAGCCCTGACGGCTCACGCGCCTTTGTGGCCGTGGACGAGGGGGTGATCGAGGTCGATGCGACCAAGCACACCGTTCTCGGGCGAGTCGTGGACGGCCCGTCCTTCCATGTGGCGGTGAGCGCGGACGGCAAGCTCCTCTACGTTCTTGGCAATGAGGTGCGGAGGCTCGCCGACGGCCAGCAAGAGGCGCTTCCCTCCCATCTCACGATTTACGATCTCAAGTCTCGGGCGGTAGTCGCCCGGCATGAAGTCGGAGAGCGGGCCCGGGAGATGGCCCTCACGAGCGGCAAGGCGGTCGTCATCCGCCCCGAGGGGCGAGAGCTCAAGGCGGTCAATCTCGCTGACGGCGCCACAGTCTTCTCGACCGCATTCGCCCAGTCCGCTCGCGACGAAGCGCCTATTTACATCAACGGCCTCGCGACTTCCCCTGACGGCAAAAAGCTCTACGTCGGGCAATTTGGTCAAGAGTCGCAGGTCAATGTGGTGGATGCGGCGACGGGAGCGCGCACCGTCCTGCCGTTCAAGCATGACGGCTTCATTACCGGTGTACGAACCTCCGCCGACGGCCAGACGCTCTACGTGGCGATCCGCAACGATCTGGCGGTGCTGGACGCCGCGACCGGCGCCGAGCGCGCCTTCATCCCGCTCGGCGGCGCTCATATAAACATGGCGCTCTCCGCCGACGGCCGGCGGAGCTACCACACGCTGCCGACAGCCGATGAGAAAGGGAACGGCGCGATCACCGTCGTCGATCTCGCCTCGGGCAAGGTGGAGCGGACCATCTCGACGCCCGGCATCTCGGCGGTGACGATCGGAGTCAAGCCGTAAGCGCCGGTTGGCGCGCGGGACTTCCTCACGGCGGCGAGGAGGCGATGCCTCTTCGCCGCCGATTCATTTGCGGCCGGGGACCATGGCGCGCAATTGCTCGGCCGCGCGATCGAGGCGCTCGAGAGACTTCTCCCTGCCGACGATCGCCATGCTTTCGAAGAGCGGCGGGCTCACGGTCTGCCCGGTGATCGCCGCGCGAAGGATGCCGAAGAGCTGGCCCGGCTTGAGGCCGAGCTCGGCGGCCAGAGCCCTTAGCGGTGGCTCGGTCACCGCCGGATCGAAACTTGGTAGCGAGTTCAGGAGATCGCGGGCGCGCTCTAGAGCGGCGAGCACATCGTCGGAGCTGAGCCCCTTGGGAACCAGGTCCTCGGGGTTAGGGGCCACCTCGGCGCGGAAGAAGAAGCCAGCCATCTCCACCGCATCGTCGAGGGTGACGATGCGCTCCTGGATGAGCGGGATGATGCGAGCGAACGTTGCGTCATCGGGCTCGATCCCGGCCTTTTCGAAGAAGGGCTTGACGCGCGCCGCCAGATCGGATGGGGGGAGCTTGCGCAGGTAGAGGCCGTTGAAGTGATCGAGCTTGTCGAAGCTGACCCGCGCCGGCGCCGGGTTCAAGTGATCGAGGCTGAAGCGCCTGCACATCTCCTCGAGCGACAGCACTTCGTCTTCGGATCCGAAGCTCGCGCCCATGAGCGCGATCCAGTTGTCGATCGCCTCGGGGACATACCCCAGATCGCGGAGCCCGAGAACAAAG
>JBIOUT010000408.1:0-9228 GCA_044867365.1 Candidatus Eiseniibacteriota bacterium
CATGCAGTCGGCGCCGGTGTAATCGAAGCCTCCCGGAGTCTCGATCAGCATATTGAGGCTCATGAGCAACCCAAATGCGTTGCGGGAGCGATCATCGTCGATGATCGACTCGTAGACGATGAGGGCGCCGTCAGCAGGCAGGGCGTCACATGCCTTGCGGATGAGCTGCTTCTTCTGTTCCAGGTCCCAGTCGTGAAGGATGTGCCCCATCATCACGACTCCTGTCTTGGGGAGCGGATCCGCGAAGAAGTCTCCCGGAACGAACTTGAGCCGATCTCCGAGTCCGAGCTGGGTAGCGTACTCTTCGAAGATCGGTCGGACTTCCGGAAGATCGAAGCCGACGCCCTGGAGATGGGGATGCGCGAGCGCAATCTGTGCCGCGAGGTCGCCCTGAGCTGTCCCGACATCAATGAAGCTTTTGTGATTGCCCCAAGGGAATTTCTCGGCAATGGCGAGGTTTGCGGCGTGACTGATGCCCGTCATCGCCTTCAGGAACTCCTTCAGGAGCACGGGATCGGCATACAAGGTGGAGAAAAGGGGCTCGCCACCGCCCTTCACCTCGTTTTGCGGACTGCCGGTGTGCAAAGCTTCGGTGAGCCCACCCCAGAACCGAAACAGTCGATTGTTCGCCATCTCGAGAATGCCGCCGATATAGGACGGCTTCCGCTTGTCCAGGAATTGCTCGGTCGCCGGCGTGTTTCGGTAGGTGCCATCCTTCCGCTCCACGAATCCGAGCGCCACCAACGCATCGAAGAAGTCGCGCGCCGACCGCGGATGGAGATCAAGTCTTCTCTGCAGATCCTCAACCGTGCCCGGCCGTTGCGCCAGCTCGGTGAACAAACCCATCTCGACCGCGGTCAGAAGAGTCTTCGAGGCCCAGAAGCCAAGCCCAACTTGCATGATGTGTTCCGGACTCGTGGTTTCTTTCGTCGCCGCTGTGACCGTCATCGTTTCTCCTATGTCATTTCCTTATGGTGAGGGGCGCGTATCGGGCGAACACCGGCGCCGATCGATCCCACGCCGACGGATGAAAGGCCCCCGGCGGCCCGCCGCTCAGTCGGAACCGCCGCTTCTCAGCGCGTCTTCAGTTCGCTTCGCATCCCGAACGGCGCCGGCCGTGGCAAAAATCTCTCGCGCTCGCTCGAGGTCGGCGCGGCCCATATCCCCATCGCCGCCACCCGCTCGAAACTTCCCTCGATAAAACAACGCTCTCCCCAGCTCGAGCCGACTTCCCAGCTCATCGAGAGTCTCCACCGCCTCATCGAAGGCAGC
Source organism: Candidatus Eiseniibacteriota bacterium (assembly GCA_044867365.1). GTDB lineage: Bacteria > Eisenbacteria > RBG-16-71-46 > CAVPCR01 > CAVPCR01 > JBIOUT01. The sequence continues at coordinate 1,273 of JBIOUT010000408.1, forward strand.
GCCGGCCTCGCCTTGCGACCCTCGAGCCATCAAGAGCTGCCCCTCGACCCGCCGCCCCACCGCCACCGAATGACGCGACCCGGCGCTGCGCGCGATCTCCATGCTCTCGGCGAGCACCGTCTCCGCTTCATCGATCCTCCCCAGCCTCAGACAGGTTTCGGCATGGTAAGCAAGATAGACGAGATGCCACACGCGACTCTCGGTCTCCGCCCGCAGACTCCAGCATTTCTCATACTGAGCGAGCGCCGACTCCCATTCCTCGCGCGCCAGATGCCAGTAGCCGAACGCCCCCCGGACCTGCGCTTGGAGAATGGAATGGCCGATCTTCTGTGCTACTTCGAGCCCACGCTCGATGGTCGACCGGGCGATGTCCTCTTCTCCTCGATCCGTCTCGATCAACCCCAACGACATCCCCACGAGCGCCGCCAAACGCATCTCTCCGACTCGCTCCGCCAGCGCCATCGCTGCCCGCCCGCCGGCGGCCGCCGCCTCGAGCTCACCGCGATTATAGAGAATGGACGAGCGGATATTCTCCGCCCACGCCACCCGATCCAGGGAGCCGATTCGTTCGCCGATGCGGCGATCCTGCTGCGCCCACTCGAGCCCTTCCTTCCACGACCCCGTGGCCAAGGCGTCTTCCGCCAGGAATTCGTAGCCGAGGGCCATGGGCATTGGATTGCCGCTCGATTCACCGAGAGCGATGCAGCGCCGAGCCCATTCCATGCTCTCGCTCACCCGGGCCAGATGTTGATAGGCGCCGGCGAGATAGGCATAGATCTCGGTCAGAGTCTCCACGTGCCCGAGCGGTTCGGCGAGCTCTCGCGCCCTCTCGAAGAACTCGATCGCGAGCGAATGCTTCGCGCGGTAATGGTGATAGCGCCCGACCATCGCCGTCGCCACCGCGCGCTCGGCGATCTGAGTGGCGGGATCGAGCTCCTGGAGAGCGGCCTCCAGATGCGCCAATCCTCGGGCATCTCCGGTGCGGGCGTAGCTCGATCCGATCTTGCACTCGAGCGCAGCGCGCCGCGCCGGTGTTGCGGCGAGCGACATCGCCGTCGCGAATTGATCGGCGGCGGAAAGTGTCGCCCCGCTCCAGAGGTGGACGTCGCCCATGCGCTCATGAATGAGACTCCGCTCTTCGGTCCGCTTGAGCGACTCGGCTGATTCGCGGGCGAGCTCATAGAAAGAGAGCGCTTCCTCATGAGCAAAGACCCGCTCCGCCTGGGCAGCGGCGGCGAGCGCGTGGGGGAGTCCCCTTTCCAGTTCGCCGGCATGGATGAAATGATGCGCGAGGTCCTGAACATGTTGATCCGGAGTGGCGGCGTAGAGGGTCTCGATCGCCTGGCCGATCCGCTGATGGAGTCGCCGGCGGCGGATGGGATTGAGCTCGGTATAGAGGACCTCGCGGATCTTGTCATGAGTGAACACGAATCTCTCGCCGCTCTCCGCCGAGATGAGCTGGGCGGCGCTTGCTTCATCGAGAGCATCGAGCACCGCTTCTTCACCCTCCGCTTCGACCGCGGCGAGGTCGGCGAAGGAAAAGCTCTTCCCCAGGGCGGCGGCGGTCTGCAGGGTCTCCATGCAGGCCGAGCCGAGGCGCCCCAGCCGGCGGGAGATCGTCGCCTTGATGCTCTGGGGGATGGCGAGATCGGCGACTTCCTTGCGTTGCCACTCGCCGCGTTCGCGGTAGATCTGACCCAGCTCGATCAGGGACTTGATCACCTCCTCGACGAAGAAGGGATTGCCCTCGGTCTCGCGATGAATGGCGGCGGCGAAGTCCGCGGTCACGCTCTCCTGGCCGAATAGAGTCGAGAGCAGTCCCGCCGTCTCCTCGAGCGACAGGCGCCCGAGCCGCACGCGCGTGGCCAGACGCTCTCGGTTCCAGTCGTCGATCGCCGCCGAGAGTGGATGCCTGCGGTCGAGCTCGGCTTCCCGATAGGCGCCGAGGACGAGGAAGCGCTCGCTTCGCAAATGGCGCAAGAGATAGTGGAGGAGAGCGAGCGTCCCATGGTCGGCCCACTGCAGGTCGTCGAGAAAGACGATGAGCCCGCGCTCCGCGGCAAGCGACTGGAAGAAGCGGGCGAGATGATCGAAGAGCCGCAGACGTTCCTCGCTCGGAGGGAGCGGGGGGTTGGGCGGCAACGGCCCCAGCTTGGCCTCGATTTCGGGAGCGAGCTTGGCGAGCTCAGAGGCGGTGCCGCCGAGTCGGAGCCGCATCTCCACCGCATCTTGCGCCCGCACCCATTGACGAATCGCCTCGACGAAGGGCAAATAGGGAGTGGTGGCCTCGAACTCGTAGCAGCCGCCGCGCAAGAGGACCGCCCCCTCGAGCTGGGCATAGACAATGAGCTCATGAGCGAGGCGGGTCTTGCCGACTCCCGGCTCGCCCGAGATCAACGCCAGATGGCCGTTCCCCTTTTGCACTCGCCGCCAGAGGTCGCGAAGCTCCTTGAGCTCGGTTCTCCGGCCCACCAGACGCCCTCGCGCCAGCTGCTCGAGCAGCTCGACCGTTCCCGCCGCTTGCGGGATGTCAAGCGCGGCGCCCGCATTCGGATCGACCGCCGCCAGGGCGCTGGCGGTTTCGAGCGCGTCCGCGAAGCGGTTCTCCGGACGTTTGGCGAGGAGTCGCAAGATGATCGCTTCGAGCTCGATGGGCAGATCGGCGCGATAGGTGCGGGGCGGCACGACGGGTGCGTGAAGATGCTGGGAGACGACCGCCAGTGGATCGTCGCCGGCGAACGGTAAGCGGCCGGTCGAGAGCTCGTAGAGCAGCACACCGAGTGAATAGAGGTCGGCCCGCCCATCGATCGCCTCTCCGAGCCCTTGCTCCGGCGCCAGGTAGTGCGCCGTCCCGACGATCGCTCCTTCGCTCGTGACCCGCGCTCCACGGCGCGAGAGAGCGATTCCCAGGTCGGCGAGCTTGACGACCGGAGAGTCACTGTCCTCGGCGATGAGAATGTTCTCGGGTTTGACATCGCGATGGATGATGCCGTGAGCGTGAGCATGGGCGAGCGCCGCGCAGAGCTGGCGAGCCACGTCGATGATCGGGGCCAGAGACATGGCGCCGGCGCTTCGCAGGCTGCCGCCGGGGACGAGCTCCATGACCACGAAGGTAGTGCCTGCGTCCTCGCCGGTGTCGTAGACGCTGACGATGTGGGGATGGTTGAGCGCCGCCGCCGAGCGCGCTTCAGACAGGAGGCGAGCCCGCGCATCGCCGTCGAGAGTGGCGCCGCGTCCGAGCATCTTGAGGGCTACGTCGCGATCGAGGACCAGGTCGTGAGCCCGAAACACCTCGCTCATTCCACCCTGACCCAGGTGAGACTCGATGCGATAACGCCCCTTGAGCGTCGACCCGATGAGCGATTCGCCCGCCGATGGGGTGCCGGATGGTCGGCTCTCGCCGGACGCTCCGCCGCCGGCGGACGTTCCACCGCCGCCCGTTCGGGACGGGGTCCGGGTCGCCGCCTGGGTGGCAAAGGACGAGGACGGGGTTGTGACCTGGGTCTTGCGTTTCGCGGACATGAGCGAATGATCGGGGTGACCGGAAGCACGATCATACCGCGCAAGCGGGCGAAGGGTGGCGTGATAAGATAGTGAGCGCGATGACGCCCCCGTCATTCCTTCATGTCGCTCCCTGATTGTTAATGCGCTCGCCGTCGGGTTAAGAGGAGTCACCGTCCATGCTTGTGGTCATGCGGCCGGGCGCCACCCGACAGGAGGTGGCGCGGGTCGAGGAGCGGGTGCGCGAGCTCGGGTTCATTCCGCACACGATGCCCGGCGAGCACACGACCGCGATCGGCATCACCGGCAATCCCGGTCCCATCGATCCCGGCTTGTTCGAGGAGCTGGCCGGGGTCGCCGAAGCCATCCAGGTCACTCATCCCTGGAAGCTGGTGAGCCGGGAGGTTCGCGCCGAGAACACCGTCGTCGATGTGAGCGGCGTGAAGATCGGCGGCCCCGATCTCGTGGTCATGGCCGGACCATGCGCGGTCGAAAGCCGGGAGCAAACCCTCATCGACGCCCGCGCAGTCAAGAAAGGCGGCGCTCACCTGTTGCGCGGCGGTGCGTTCAAGCCGCGCACCTCTCCCTACAGCTTCCAGGGGCTCGGCGAGGAAGGGCTGAGAATCCTGGCCGAAGCGCGCGAGGAGACGGGGCTGCCGGTCGTGACCGAAGCGGTGGACGAGCGCTCCTGCGACCTCGTCGAGAAGTATGCCGACATGATCCAGATCGGCGCCCGCAACATGCAGAACTTCTCGCTCCTCAAGCGGGCGGGGCGGGCCAAGCGACCGGTGCTACTCAAGCGCGGATTGTCGGCGACGATCGAAGAATTCCTGATGTCGGCCGAGTACATCGCATCGGAAGGGAACTACAACGTGGTCCTCTGCGAGCGAGGGGTGCGCACCTTCGCCAATCACACCCGTAATACGCTCGACCTGTCGATCGTGCCCGCGGTCAAGCGGATGAGCCACCTGCCGATCATCGTCGATCCCAGTCACGGCACCGGCCGCCGGCACAAGGTCATTCCGCTGGCTCGAGCGAGTGTCGCGGTAGGGGCGGACGGGATCATGATCGAAGTCCATCACGACCCCGATCGCGCCCTCTCCGACGGGCCGCAAGCGCTCTTCCCCGAACAGTTCGCCGAGCTCATGATCGAGATCCGAAACCTGGTACCGGTGGTCCATCGGACCGTCCGCTGATCGATGGCCCGCGCTCACCGGCCTCCCCGGGCTCCAGCTCGCCTCCCGCGCGTCGATAATCTCAGGAGTCATCGATAGGACATGCCTTCACCCGTCGGACATAGCCTGGCGGCGGTCGCCCTCTCCGGCCTCGGCCGCCGCTGGTTCGGACCATCCGCTTCGTCCACGCCGGGGGCCGTCCCCGGCCGGCGCCGGGTTTTCGCCCGCGAGCTCACTCTCCTCGGCGGGTTGATCTTCGCCGCCAATGCGCCCGATCTCGATTTCGTTCCCGGTATCCTGATCGGGGATCCCGACCGCTTCCATCACGGTCCGAGCCACAGCCTGGGAGCGGCACTCCTGTTCGGGATCATCTGCACCCTCGCCGCCCGTGCCTTCCGCGTCCGGCGGCCGATCCGTTTCGGCTTGTTGATGACGATCGCCTTCATCTCGCATCTCGTCCTCGATATGTTCTCGATCGATCGCCGTCCGCCTGCGGGAGTGCCGCTCTTGTGGCCCTTCTCCCAACATTACTTCGTGGTGCCGATCGCCCTCTTCCTCGACATCAAGCGCAACCGTGACGCGGGCAATTTCTTCTCGAGTCTCCTCGTTTCTCATAATCTGATCGCCATGGCTTGGGAGTTCGTGGTCATGGGGCTCGTCCTTGCGGTCATGCGGGCGATCGTGATCGTGAACGCACTCGTCCACGGTCGATCGCAATCCGCCGGCGCCGAAGCTCACGCCTCCGATCTCGGTTAAGAGACGGGCGAGGCGCTCAGCACACCTCTCCAGTGCCCACCCATCTCGCGATCATGGACATCACCCCCGACAAGCGGGGGTCCTTCGAAAGCTATGTGGTAAGGCTGGCCTCCCGCCTCGGATCGGAGGGATGGAAGTCGGTGGCCGGCTTCTGGGGCCGGCCCCCCGACTGGCTCGAGGCGGAGCTCCGGCAGGCGGGAGCCGAGGTGATCGTCCTCTCCGCAGAGCCGGAGCTCGCCCGGCGCGACCACTGGCCGGTGGGATGGGAGCGTGATCTGCAGATGGCGCGAGCGGTGCGGCGACTTGCTCGGCGCTTTCGCCCCGACATCGTCCATCTCCACTTCTGCGTCGTCTTCTCCCTCCTTCCGGGAGCGATCAGGCTGGGTGGAGCGTCGAACATCGTCGCCACCGAGCACATCTCGCTCCCCTCGGTGCGGCGGCCCTGGGGGCGCGACATTCCGGCGCGACTCCGGAACCGGCTCTGTCTCGCGCTCATCCGGCGGATCCTCGCCGTCTCGGGCTATGTTCGGCGGCGACTGATCGAATCGGATCATGCGCCGCCGAACAAGGTGAGGGTGCTCTACAACGGCGTCGATGTCGGCCGGTTTCGCCCGCGACCCGACGCTCAGGGGTTGGCGGCCGCTCGCGCCCGTCTCGGGCTCAGCCCCGAGAACGAAGTCGTGACTTCGGTTGGCCAGCTCATCGAGGCCAAGGGGATGAGCTATCTCATCGATGCCGCCGCCGAGCTACGTGACCGGCCCCAGCTCGTCGTCCTCATCGTCGGCGATGGCGATCGCCGATCGGCCCTCGCCGATCAGGTGCGGAGGTTGGGCCTCGGCGAGCGAGTGCGGCTCCTCGGCGGGCGCGACGACGTCGATGAGATCCTCGCCGTCTCCGATCTCTTCGTCTGTCCGTCGGTGTGGGACGAAGCGCTCGGCTACGTCAACCTCGAGGCGATGGCGGCCGGCTTGCCGGTCGTGGCCAGCCGCATGGGGGGTATTCCGGAAGCGGTGCGGGACGGCGAGACGGGTCTATTGACCTCGCCGCGCGACGCCAAGGCGCTGGCCGAGGCGATCGAGCGACTCCTTGCCGATCCGGAACGACGGCAGGCGATGGGGCGAGCGGGGCGGCGGCGGGTCGAGGAGAGCTTCTCGATGGAGCGCGCGATCGAGGACACCGTCGCCTTGTATCACGAGCTGGGAGCTGTGGAGCGGATGAAGACCTGATAAAATCAGGGTCGATGTTTCGCAGCGCCGCGCTCTCGATCCTGCTTCTCCCCGCTGCGCTCCTCGGTCCCCTGGGACTCCCCCCCGCCGCCGCCGAGCCGGTGGCGCAGCTCATCCTTCCCGACGCCACGGGGATGGTGTCGCAGGTCATCCGTATTCCTCTCGACATCGCCGACATCAACGGCGCCGAGTCGGGCCTCATCAAGGTCGCCTTCGACTTGACCGTCGCCCGCCCCCGGGACGACTCCCTCGAGCTGGGTGCATTCGGGGCGCAGATCCAGGCGCTCTGGGGCGCCAACACCATCGCCGACACGTTGGTCATCGCCTTCGCCACTGAAGAGGGGGGTTACGTCGGCTCCGGGACGCTCGCGAGCTTCGAATGGGAGCTGGTCGGGGTCGGCAACGGGCCGCTCCACTTCACCTTCATCAACCTCGAGCGCGACGACCAGGGAGTCCCGGTGGTTCTGCCGGCGACCGGCGACGACGGCTCGGTCACCGCTTCGCCGGTCGCCGTCGAGGCCTCCACCTGGGGCGGCGTCAAGCAGCGTTTCGCCGCGACCGCTCCGGGAGGCGGCGGCGCCCTCACTTCCCGCGCCCTCCCTTCCCGCCCCTGACCGCTCTCACGACTTTTCCTTGCCACCGCCGGACCCGGAATGCTAGTTTTCGGGTTGTAAGGGCGGCAGGATCGATCCTGCCGCTATCGGGCCTTTTAACTCGGTCCTGCGAGACCGGAAAGGGTTCCCGTGGGTGACCACACCACCGATATCGCCAAGGCCGCCGGAAGGAAGCTTCTTCCCCGATCGAGGGGGAGAAGTTTTTTTTGTGCCGATCGGAGCCATGAGGGAGTCATGGCGCCCGGCCCCTCGAGGAGGAGCTCATGACGCAAGCGGTCGTGGAGAAGCGCCTGATCATGGGTCCGCAGGAAATGCGGCGCGCCATCACCCGCATCGCCCACGAGATCGTGGAGCGGAACCGCGGCACCGAGGGGCTCGCCCTCATCGGCATCCTCAGGCGGGGAGCGCCGCTCGCCCGCCGGGTGGCCGCCGCCATCCGTGACTTCGAGGGCGAGGAGGTGCCGGTGGGGGAGCTCGACATCACCCTCTACCGCGACGACCTGGCGACGATCGCGCCGCAACCGGTCGTCCGCGCCACCCACATCAACTTCGATGTCACCGGTCGGGTGCTGGTTCTCGTCGACGACGTTCTCTATACCGGCCGAACGGTTCGCGCCGCCCTCGATTCGCTGATCGATTACGGCCGGCCGCGGCTCATCCAGCTGGCGGTGCTCGTCGACCGCG
>JBIOUT010000409.1:0-2900 GCA_044867365.1 Candidatus Eiseniibacteriota bacterium
GTCGCCCATTCGCTCGCCGATGTCTTCGATCTCGATCGCGGGCTCCTCGGCCTCGAACAGGGAACGGCGGTCCCGGTCGCCGATCGGCTCTCGATCCAGGAGATCGACATCCAGGAGGAAATTCGCCGCTACTGGGGCGAGATCTATTCCTACTTTGCGGCGGTTCTCCGCACGACCGGTCTCGACTCGATCGTCGCCGAGGAGCTGGCCATCTTGCCGGGGATGGATGAGCTCGTCGGGCTCTTCTACGTCAATCAGTACTACCGCGAGCGGACCTATGACCTCCTGATCATCGATTGCGCTCCCACCGGCGAGTCGCTGCGCTTCATCGCCATGCCCACCGCCCTCGAGTGGTACATGAAGAAGCTCTTCAAGCTCGAGCGCAACGTGGCCCGACTCGTTCGTCCGGTGGTGCGGCAGGTGTCGCCGATCCCGGTGCCCGAGGAGCGTCACTTCGCCGCCGTCGATCGTATGTTCCAGAAGCTCGAGGGGGTGGATCACCTCATTCATGATCCCGAGATCACGACCGCACGATTGGTGACCATGCCCGAGAAAATGGTGATCAAGGAGACGCAGCGGGCCGCCACCTATTTCAATCTCTACGGCGTCCATGTCGATGCCGTGATCATGAACCGGATCTTGCCCGCCGAGAGTCTCGACCCCCGCTTCGCCGCCAGGCGGAGCGTCCAGCAGCGTTATCTCGAGCTTGGACGCGAATACTTCTCTCCCCTGCCGGTGCTCGAGGTGCCGCTCCGGCAGGACGAGGTCCTTGGCCTCGAGGGGCTCGGTGGACTGGGCTCGATCTATGGCGATCGCGACCCCGCCGAGATTTTCTATCGGGACGAGCCCTATCGTTTCGTCGCCGAGAATGGACGCACGTTCTTGCGGATGAAGCTGCCTTTCGTCCGCAAGGAGGAGATCGAGCTCTTCGCCGTCGGCGAGGAGCTCGTGCTCAAGCTCGGCGCCTTCAGGCGCTCGCTCGCTCTCCCGCGCAGCCTCGCCGGCCGTCGGCCGACAGGCGCCCGGCAGGAGGGCGGCGAGCTCATCGTGGAGTTCCCAAGCCATGACGACCACCCGAACCCAGACCTCGCAAGAAGGCCCAGGGCACCCGTCGGCTAGCGACGCCTGTGGCTGCCCGTGGTGCACGTTCAACCGCGTGCTCAATATCGAGAACCTGATCGGTCCGGAAGCGGCCCAACATCTCAGACGTTCGCAGATGGAGGTGCTGCTCGCCCTTCGTAGCGCTCTCGACGCCGCGATCGGCAACCTCGAGACCAAGTCCGCGCCGCGTCAGGCCGAGAAGATCGAGGTCCATTAGGAGAGATCATGAAGCGAGAGATAGGCGGGACCACAGAGCGAGAGGACCCGCTTCGGACCCATCTCCAGCGCCTTCTCGACTGGGAGGACGCCCACACAGGATTCGAGGCGATCATCGCCGGTATCCCCGCCGAGCTTCGCGGCCGGAAACCCGATGGGGTGCCTCACTCGCCCTGGCAGATCCTCGAGCACCTACGTCTCGCTCAGCACGACATTCTCGATTTCTGCCGCAACCCGGACTACCGCGAGCTCAGCTTCCCCGACGGGTACTGGCCGCCGACCGCCGCTCCCCCGACGCCGCAGGCCTGGGATGAGTGTGTCGAAGGCTTTCGTCGCGATCGCGAGGCGATGAAGCAGCTGGCGGCGGACCCGAAGGTGGATTGGTTCGCCGCCATCCCCCATGGCCAGGGGCAGACGATCCTGCGCGAGATCCTTCTCGTCGCCGATCACAATGCCTACCATTTGGGGCAGCTCGTAACCGTGCGGCAGCTCCTCGGCAACTGGCCGCCGCCGTAGCCCATGCCCACCCAGCAACTGCGCCTCGCTCTTCGGGAAGCCCGCCCGCAGACGCCGACGGTCACCACCTTCCGCTTTGACCTCGGTGACCGGACGCTCGACTATCGGCCGGGACAGTATTCATCGGTGAAGCTCGACGGCGTCGAGGATCCGCGCGGCCCCATGCGACCCTTCACCCTCTCGTCGAGCCCGACGGAGCCGCGGGCGCTGGCGATCACCACCCGCTTGACCGGGAGCCCCTTCAAGACCCGCCTCGCCGCTCTCCGCCCTGGAGAAGAGGTCGACATTCGGGCGCCGATGGGAGATTTCACTCTCGACACCGGCCGGCCGGCGGTGATGATCGCCGGCGGCATCGGCATCACCCCATTTCGCAGCATGATCCGGTTCGCCGCCGATCGCGGGCTCGAGCTTCCGATCGTCCTCCTCTATTCGTGCCGAACACCGAGCGAGATCGTCTTCAAGCCGGAGCTCAATGAAGTTGTCCGCAACCATCGCAATGTGCGGGTCGTGTACACGATCACTCGTCCCGAGGAGTCAAAGAACGGTTGGAAAGGCCGCAGGGGACACTTCGACGCCGCGACCATTAGTGCCGAGGGCAGTGGTCTCGAGCGGGCGGTCTATTATGTGTGTGGATCGGCGAGGATGGTCGACGGGATGACCAAGCTCTTGGCAGAAGAGGTCGGAGTCGAGGGAGAAGACATTCGGGCGGAGGACTTTCCCGGTTATTGAGCTGCGCGCTGGCGTTGGCAAATCGTGTTGGGTTCGGAAGCTTGCCGGCCGCCGTGCCGAAAATCGCCGTGGCGGTCCTCGTTGGGGCCGCCTGGCGCCTGCATGACGCGCCCACAATCAGCCTTCTCATTCTGCCCTTCTCCTCTTACGTTAGTTGGACTGGACGCTCGGATCCGACTCAGGTGTAGGCCAGTTGTCATAGCGTCCTACCGCCCAACCTGCCTCTCGGGTTCTGTCAAAGGTACCTACAAGGATGACAGCCAAGGAGCCACCGTCAATCTCAGCGCCTCGCAGCGCATAGACGGCAACCAGCAACGGTACGCAACGCCACGCCCGGC
>JBIOUT010000410.1:0-4082 GCA_044867365.1 Candidatus Eiseniibacteriota bacterium
GGCAAACGCGCCGCTTCGGCCCGCTGGGCGATGGCCTCCGCCGCCGCGTTCGCTTTGATTGACCCAACCGAAACGGCGCCCATCGGGATCGGCGAGCGAATCGACAAGCCACGACACCGAGATGAAGCGGGGCCGGCCGAGGAAGCCCTCAGCGATCTTGCGCTTCATCAACATCCAGGCGGGGACGAAGCGGAACTCGAAGTCGACGATTCCCGGCAAACGCGCCGCTTCGGCCCGCTGGGCGATGGCCTCCGCCGCCGCCAGGGAGTGGGCGAGCGGCTTCTCGACCAAGATCGGCTTGCCGGCATCGAGTGCGGCGAGCGCCATCTCGGCGTGGAGATCGGGAGGAGTCGCGATCGACACCAGCGCCACCTCGGGGTGAGCGATGAGCTCCCGATAGTCGCCGGTCGCGAAGGGGATCTCGTGCGCCTCGGCAGCTTCCTGCGCCCGCTCGGGACGGGAGGCGGCAACGGCCACGACCCGAGTGCGGGGATGTTCCTGAAACCCGGGGATGTGAACCTTCGCCCCGAACCCGGTGCCGATGACTCCGACATTCAGCTTTTCGGCCACGGCCGGGGATTATTGCCGGCTCTCGGTCGCCGCTCAAGGGCCTCCGGCCTTCGATTACGAAAGCAGGGGGGGTCCATCACCCCCATGGCGCCGCGTCCCCAGTCCACCCAGCCATCGTTCCCAGACCGAGATCACCCGCCTAAGATCATGGTGATCTTGGACATAAGCTTGTGCGGCGGCGGCCCGGAGGCGGGCAGGCTCGGGGTTTTGGAGGATCTCCTCGATGGCCGCCGATAACCCCGGCGCGTCGCCCGGGGCGACGAGAAGACCTCGCGGCGCGAGACCACCATGAAGGCCGGCCCGAGGCGGGCGGACATCCTCGCTTCCGAGGAGGCTCCGGTGGTCGTCGACGCTCGACGCCACGACCGGCACGCCGAGAACCATCGCCATGAGAAGCGCGAGCGGCATTCGATCGCGCGACGAGGTGATGACTGCGGCATCGGCGGCAGCGAGCAGAGTGGAAAGGGACTCTCCTGAGCCGGGCCTGAGGGGCACGCCACGCGCTTCCGCCTTCTCGATCCAGTCGGGCCGAGCCGTCTCCGCAACGCCCTCGAGCCACACCGTGCGGGGCGCTCTTCCCCCCAGGAGAGCGAGCGCTTCGACAACAACCTCGACGTCCCGCCCGGGCGCGGGTGAGCCCATGGCGACGACGACCGGGTCCGTCTCTCGGCATCCGAGGTCCCGGCGCACCGTACGGCGAGCCATGCGGCGATCGATGCCGAGCGCTTCCAGATCGATGGAATGGGGGATGAGGGTCACCGCCCCGGGGTCGACTCGCGGCCCATGATGAGCGAGAAGGGCGCCGAGAGATTCCGGCGCATGGATGACCCAGTGTCCGGCGAAAGTCGGCCGCTCGACTCTCGTCCGCGGGGACAAGGGAAGGCGAGGATCGAACACCTGGACGATCTCGATCCCGAGCCCGAGAGCCGCCATGCCGAGGGCGAGGCGCGGAGTCGAGTCGTCGATGATCGCGATCTGAATCCGATGCGCCTGCAAGATTCGGCGCAACGACATGAGGGCGCGCGCTCGCGGCATCAGACCACGGATGCCGAGACTCGCATCGAGGTCGCGACGCGCATCGAGGTCGCGCTCAACCTCGAGCCACTCGGGGAGGGGTTGGGTGGGGAGCCCGGCGCGCGACGCCGCGGCGAGAAACGGGTGTCCGGGTCGGGCCACGGTCATGATCTCGTGGCCACGGGCAGCGAGCCCCTGAACGACATCGAGGAGCGAGCGATCGCCGTCCATTCCGGTGGCCATCGGGTTGACCACCGCGATCCGCAAGGTGGCTCGTGGGATCAAAGCGGAGACCGGGCGTCGATGGCTCGAGCGAGCTCGCGCAACCTTTCTTCGCCGAGACTCACGAGGCTCTCCACATCGTTCGCCTCGCCGCCGCCGATCCGGCGGTGGACCTCGGCAAGGATGGTGCGCGCCGCTTCCCCGCGAGGGTCGGCGGCCGGAGCGCGCCGCGCCAGCTCGATGACATCGGCGAGTCGGAGGCCGGGGAGCGGCCCATAAGCGATCGCTCCGAGCAGCCGGAGCTCCGCGCCGCGCGCCCCGGCGGTCGTGCCGGGCTGATTGTGCTCGGCAATCATCCGCCGAGCCTCACCGGCCTCGACCTGAGTCATCCGCGCGCTCGAGAGCTCGAGAATGAAGCGCCGGAGCATCTCGTCGCGCGCCCCGCCGTCGGCGCGAATGCGGTCGAAGAGCGGGCTCACGCTCCGCAACCGGAGAGCAAGCGCGGCGCGCGAATCGAGATCTCCATTCTCGGGGACACCGGGATTCCCGCCGCGTCGTTCGAGCTCGAGGTAGAGGAGCGCCGCGGCCCGACGCAGAGCGCTCCGATCATGGATGACGACGAGGGTCCCATCCTCGACCATGGCCGCCGAGCCCGGGTCCCACGGAGATGCGTTCTCGATCCGATAGGGGGCGATGAAGTCGTCGTCGAGGACGATGCGCCGGACGCTCACGTCCACCTCGCGCTGGGGGAGCGAGAATGGTCCTTCATGATGGACGATGACCGCGAGCTGGAGCTCGTCGACATCGAACCGGGATGGAGAGACCCGAGTGCCGAGATAGAGGCCGCGGGCGGTGAGCGCTTCGAGGGTGAGCCCGAAGCGATTGACGAGACTCGCCGCCGCGGCACCGAGACCGGTCGCCGGCGACTCGCCGCGGTCGGCGGCGGCGTAGCGCGCGCGCGCCAACGAGTCGGCGGCGGCGGCAAGACGGGTGATGGTGTGGTTCACCACCCAAAGGCGCTGGCTTTCGTCATCGAGCGGAGCGAGTGCGCGCGCTTGCTCAAGGACGGCGCTCGCCTCCCGGAACCATCGCGCGCGATCGAACGCCCGCCCGAGCCGGACCAGAGTATGGGGGCGCGATCCCGCGCCGGCGCCGACCTCGATGGCGCCGGCAATGTTCCGGTTCCAGGTCATCTCGGCGCTGTCGAAGGTGGAGGAGAGGCGCGGGAGGAGGGCGCGAGTCGCCCACAGCACCTGGGCGTCGGCGTAATGTCCGCCTTCGACGAGCTGGAGCCGGTGGTCGAGAGCCTGGCGATCGGGAAGCAGGAGGAGCTCATCGCCGCGCATGAGGAGGGGAGCGGAGTCTTGCCGGCAGGCGAGGAGGGTGGCGACTCCGACGAGCCCGAGGAGGGCGAGAGCGGCGGCAAGCGCGGGCCGCAGGAAGCGAATGGGCACTGGGAGACGGGGCGGGCTGAAGGGATTGTGGGGGCTCGCCATGGCTCGCGATGGGGGCAGCGGAGTGATCTTGACCATTCGCTCGCCGAGGGGCAACCGCTTTTGCGGTGGGCGGAGGCGCGCGAGCCGGCGCTCCCGGTCTACAATGCTTGCCATGCGCATTCTCGAGGTGGTCGACGTGCGCTGGTGGAATGCCTGCGCCTATTACGGCGTCGAGCTGGCGCGCGCCCTCGCCGCCGCCGGCGAGGATGTGGTGGTGGCGGGAAGTCCGGGCGCCCCTCCGGTTGAGCACGCGCGCGCGCTCGGCCTGGAGGTGTGGACCGAGGTGCGATTCGCCGATCCCAACCCGTTGCGCACCGCCGCCGATCTCGGCGCGCTCGCTCGTGGCATTCGGAGATTCGACGTCATCGACGCCCATCGTTCCGAGGGCCATCTCCTGGGAGCGATAGCCGGCGCCATGGCCGGCGGCCCGCCGGTCGTTCGTACCCGCGGCGACATCCGGCTGCCCCGCCGCCATCCGTTCAACCGCTGGCTCTATCGCCGTCTCACCTCGGCGGTGATCGTGCCGAGCGAGTTCATGCGCCACCACCTCGTCGGTGAGTTCGGACTCCCGGAGGATCAGGTCCGGGTGATTCCAGCGGGCATCGATCTCGATCACTATCGGGACGGCGGTGCGCTCTCGGCTCGCGAGAGCTCGGAGCTCCGGCAGCGGCTCGATATCCGACCGGAGGAGCCGGTGGTCGGAATGGTCGCCCGCCTCTCCCCGGTGAAAGGGCATCGCGTCGTTCTTGAAGCGCTCGTCTTGCTCGAGAGGCGGGGGGT
>JBIOUT010000411.1:0-6992 GCA_044867365.1 Candidatus Eiseniibacteriota bacterium
AATCCCGATCTCGACCTCGAGAAGCTGAGCGAGCTCGCGTTCGCTCGAATAGCGGATGGCGCCGGCGCGGGCAGCGGCGACCGCGCTCTCGAAATGCGACCGATTGGCGAGCTCTTGCGCCAGTCGAATGAAGACGGCTGGACCATACGAGGCGGAGGGGCGGGCGGCGAAGAACGACTCCGCCGCATCCGCCCCACCCTGATCCGCCAGACAGCGGGCGAGAGTGATCTCGGCATCGTCGCGAATGGCAGGGTCGAGGTCGCGCTCGAGGAGATCGGCGAAGGCGGCGGCCGCGCCGGAAGGATTGCCGCGGTTCAATCGGCACCAGCCGAGCTTGTAGAGCGCCGCCGTCCCCAGCCTGCTCGAGTGGCCGGCGATGAGCGCGTAGGCGGCTTCGGCCGCAACGAAATCTTCGGCTTCGAAATGATTGTCACCGATCCGGAGCGCGGCTTCCGCCGCGAGCCGGCTCCGCGGCCACCGGCTGCGAAGCTGGTCGAAAAACGAAGTGGACTGAGCCCGATCCCCCGACTCCCGAGCGAGGACACCGAGGTTGTAGAGGGCGCGGTCGGCGCCCGGATGATCGGGGAAGCGAGCAAGAAACGCGGTGGCGGCGGCCGCCGCTCCCCCGGTATCGCGCACCGGCGCCGAGCCGGCGGATTCCCCTCGACGCTCCGCGGCGAGATAGTTGGCCATCGAGCGCCGGAAATCGAGCTCGGCGACCTGAAGCCGTAGTTCACCGAGCCTGAGCCATGCCGCGGGAGCTCCCGGTCCTCTCGGCTCACCGGCGATGAAGGTTTCGAATGCCAGCGCGGCGCGCCGTAACGCCGCCTCGGCCGGGGTTGGAGGACCGCCATCGGCGGCCATCTCGGGGCCGATCGGTCCGAATTGACGCGCCAGGCGATAGAGCGCCTCCGCCTCTCCGAAACGCCCACCTTCACTGAGCTCGGCCAGCCGGGAACGGGCGCGCGCGCAGGCGGCTCGGTCGGCCTCGGCGATCGCCGCCACCAGGTCGCGAGCGGCGAGATCGACCGCCGCATTCAAGCGCTCGCCCTCGGATCGCGATGTCGAGAGACTCTCCATTGCGGCGAGAGCGAAGGGGGCGAGTCTGGGATCGGAGTCGAGCGGTCCGGCGATCGCTCGGGTGCGTTCGGCGATGGATTGCGCATCGGCGAGCGCCTTGACGACCGCCGGCCATTGATCGCCGCGCACATGAGCGGCGACCACCCCCTCGAGAGCGGCACGAGCCCGGGCGAGAGCGGTGACGAGGTGGTCAAGATTCTCCAGATCGCGAGCCAGGGTAAGCCGATCGATGGCGAAGAAAGGCGGCTCGGGACGCTCCTTCGCCTCAGGCGGAGGGAAGAGGGCCATGAGCCCGCGGTCCGCCGCCTGGAGCTTCTCGGCGACGGCGAGAACCGAGTCGAAGTGCGCTTGGGCGCGGCCGACAGCCAGGCGAACCGCATCATCGAGCTTCTTCCCCGCCTGATCGGTGCGGTTGTGGGCGCGCTCGAGATCGGCCGTTGCCGCAGCGAGGGCCCCGGCATCCATCGCTCTCAGGGCGTCCAGACGAGCACGATGTTCGATCAGGGCGTCGGCGCGCGCGCGATTCTCCAGCTGCAATCGTTGAAACGCCGCTTGCTCGCCGAGGCGCAGCCTGAGGGTCTCGAGCCGAGAGGCGATGGCGGCCGTTTCCGAACTATCGAGGAGCGCCGGCGCCGGGAAGCGCGCCGGGGAGATGGCTTGCCCTCCGGCATGGGCTCCATCTGGGCGACGAAGGAGAGGAAGAGCGGTGGGGGGAGGAGGGGGTACGTCGAGATGCGCGAAGGCCCGTCCCAGGATGCGCCCCTCGAGGGCTTGCTCGTCGATGGCGGCGAGAGGGGAGGTTCCGTCGTCGCGGTCCATCAAAGGATGGAGGCCTGCGGCAAGATCCCGGGCGGGGAGCGGTCTCATCGCCGTCGGGCGTGCGCCGGCATCGATGAGGTCATGAAGGGATTGCGCTCGCTCGGCCGCGGCGGCGAAGGACTGGGCCGCGACGACGGCGCGTCCCTCCTTCATCGCACGCTCGGCGGCGGCGAGGGAATCGGCGATTTGAGCCTCGACGAGCGGCATGCGGGGCGGAGACGCGAGCCAGCCTTCGAGCGTCGAGGCCATCGCTCCCAGCTCGGGATCGTCGCCCATCGCGGTCAGCAGTTTCCTCGCAGGCGCAGTCGACCCGGATGCGGCGAGAACGAGGGCGGCCGCGAGATGATGAATGGGACGCAGGCTTGGATCGGAGATTTCCCGAGTGGCGAAACGGGAAGCGATCGAGATCGCGCCCCGATCCAGGTGATCGACGAGAAGAAGGAGGCGCGCCAGCTCTCCCCAGGGCTCGGCGGCTTCCACCAGAGGCTCGGCCTCGGCATGGAAGGCGGCGTGCTCTCCGAGCTCGAGATGAGCGAGGGCGAGGAGGAATTGAACGGCGGGGCGCCCTGGATCGGCAGGATCGAGCTGGGAGAGAGTCGCCGCCAGATGAGGCAAGGCTTCCGCCGGATGACGGCGGTAAAGCGCATCGAGCGCGATCCTGAATCGCGGGTCGTCGAGCGCGACCGCCGGGAGGCGAGGCGCGTCGTCGCCGGCCCAGATCCATCCGGGAGCGACGAGCCCGATCGCGAGCAGGAAGGCCGCGCTCACCTGCCGGCCGCGCGCTCCTGGGAGTGAGCTTCGCCGCCGGACGTCCCGGTGGATCACGGCATCCACACGCGCGATCCCACGTCTCCGGCATGAACCTCGAGAACGAGGACCGTGAGGCGGTTGGTCACCGGAGTCACTGCGGTCTCGGTGCGAAGCGGCCTGCCGTTCATCGTCAGCTCGAGGTCGATCGCCTGGGACTCCGGACGGGCGAAGGCGCGATGAAGCGGCCGATAGCCACCCGCGGCAAGCGACGCTCGATCGTTGGATCCAAGCGCCCAGGTCCCCACGTCATAGCCGTTCCAGCGCAGATGGACCGAGTCGATCTGGGCGGCGACATCACGTGACGCGGCGAGCGCGATCAAGAGCTCGGTCGACTGATGGAAGGCGAAGTCGTTCCGGATGCCTTGAAGACGACCTTCGATGCCGCTGATGTGCGCGGTGAGCGAGTCGAGGACGGCCGAGAGCTCGACGAGCTCCGCAAACTCGGCGGCCTCGCCGAGGGCTCCGCGCGGCAAGCCCTTGCGCGCTTCGCCAAGGATGCTGATTGCGGCGAGCATCTGTTCATCGAGCCAGCGCTTGAGGCGAGGGTCGGGAGATCCGGGCCCGCTCGCCGCCGCCAGGCGGCTCAAGAGGAAGATGCGGTTGGCGTGCAGGAACGGCAGGCTCGGGATCTCGCCCGCGTGCGATTCGACCGCCCTGGGGGCTTGCGAGGCAGCGAATTCGTCGAGCCGGTCGCGCGCCGCCCGCACCGCTCCTTCCTCGTCCGCTCGTAGCGGCAAGCCTTGAAGCATCGCAAGAGTCAGAGCGAGCACCATCATCCCCAGGCGAATGGCCGGCGGCGATGACCGAGCCCCGCCTCTCGTCGCGACCGGGCGCCCCTCGTTTTCTCGATCATGAATCGAGCTCATACCTTCGACCTCTAGCCCTCGAGGCGCTGGAGAACGGTTCCGTCGGTGGCGTTGACGACGATCGCCAGCTCGCCGCGGTCGGGGGCGCGATAGACGACCGTCCAGGTCGGGGGCCCGCTCCATTCAGTGAAGACGCCGCGAACCAGCGCCACATGGCGAAGCGACGCTCCGGTTTGCTGGCGGAACTTGCGTCCCCCCGATTCCTCGGCGATGCGAACTGCGTCTCCGGAGTCGATCCAGGTTTCCGGCAGATCGGGCGCGGCAAATGGAAATCCGAGAGGACCCTCATGAATCACCTGTCCTCCCTGAACCGCGACGTTCCGCCAGGAATCGGTGAGCTCGGAATGGAATAGGAACCCCCAGGCGAGGGCGCTGCCCTCCGCCTCGGGGGGACTGTCGTTCTCGAGATAGATGAGCCGAGAGTCCCGCATCCAGGCCGAAGCCGCTGCCTCGGCCACTCGGAGCGCCTGGCGAGCGGAGCCCGCCGGCGCGCGAGTCGGGTCGAGCGAGGGATGGGGTTGGGGACCTCCACAGCCGGCGGTCAAGAGCAGGGAAAGGATCCCCGCCAACACGAGTCCGCGGGCGCACGAGCATGCGAAGCGATGCGGCATCGAACCCTCCCTGTGCCGAAGGCCTTCCCATGAGCCAAAGCCTCTCGAGCGGGCCATTTGCCGCTCGATGGGCGGCGCGTCAAAGCGACGAGAGCAAGCCATGTTCCACCGGGATTTGGAGGGGGTGAGGCGTTTCGAGCGAGGGTGAAGAGGAGGTCGGCGGAGCGCTGTGGCGCGTGGAATCGCCCGGCGGCGGGTGCCGTCCATCGATGCACGATGGATCAGCGTGCATGACTGACCTTGCGAAACTCGCGCGCCGTGCCGATCGCGCAGGTTGCGCGCCATGCCGAGCCTCGAGGTCGATGGGGAGAATCACTGACGCGGGTTATAGCACACGAGCTGCGGTCCCAAGTTGTTGTGGGCGCGATCACATCGATGGGATGCGTGCTTCTTGGCCCAGGGCGGGACATGCGGCACAGCCCTTGCGTCTTGGACCGGCGCCTAGTCTTCAGTACCGACCATGATTACCCAAGAGGCGAGCGGGGACCGATGCAACGAAAATTTGCCATCGGACAGTCCGGGCATCTTGCCCGGGAGAATGCCGCAATGCTCGCGGTGCTCGCCGCCGTCGTCGGCCTGATCGGTTGTGGGGGAGGAAACGATGTGGCGTTTCACCCCAATCCCCCCGGACTCGAAGATCCGCCGCTCGACCGGGCTCAATTCATGGCCGAGGTGCTGCCGGTGTTCGACCGTCAGGGTTGTGCATCGATGCAGTGCCACGGATCGGGTCACAATCCGTTCCCGCTGACCGGGGGACAGGATCCCGATCTCGACTATTTCAACGCCGCCAATGAGGTCTTCTTTGCCGACCCGGCGGCGAGCGATCTTCTCCGCAAGCCGCTTGCCCTCAAGGCGGGAGGAGTACCCCACGACGCTCCTCCCATCTTCGAGACGACCGATGATCCCGATTACCTGATTCTCGCTCGCTGGGTCGGGGCGGAGCCGGATTCGGCAAGGGGGCGGCCGTGAGGTGGGCCAACATCCCGCGGCCCATCCTCGCGATCCTGATGGTCGCCGTCGCTCTTGCTTTGATCTCGGTCGGTAGCGCGCAGGCGGCGGCGGCCGAGCCGACGGTGGGACCCGAGCCCGAAGTCGGACCGCCGCCCGCGGCGGGAGAATCGAGCCGCGCCGAATCGCCCGGACCGGGGCTCCTCGAGATCACGCCGGCGGGCGGGCTCCTCGGTGAGAAGCCGCTCTTCGCTCTGCGGGGCTCCTACACCATTTCGCAGCAAGCGGCGATCGAGGCCGAGATCGGCCACAACGTCGGCGATTTCGTCAGTGCTTATCTCCATTCGGCAGGGTTGCGCATGGAGCTTGTTCGCCATCGCGGACACATCGCCTTCGCGACCCTCGGGTTCGGGACTTTCAGCGCCGCCGGCGGCGACGCGATCGCCGCCCAGAGCATCTCCCGGACCGATCTGCGTCTGGGGGCCGGGATCGTCATCAAGCTCCGCGACGATGTCGGAGTACGCCTCGATCTCCGCCATCATCGCTTTCTCCTGGGCGGCGGGCGGGGTGATCAGGGCTCGACGTTGGGAGCCAACGAGATTTCGTTGGGTCTCAAGTTCTCGCGCCGCATCTGGTCGGCACCGGCGTCGTCAGGAAGGTCAGCATCATGATCACGAGAAGCAACCGGAACGGCTCACGCACATCCATCATCACGAGCCTTCTCGCCGCCGGTCTCACCTTCACCGCATGCAGCGGTTCGCCACCGGACGACATCTTCGTCGATTCCGATGCGACGCACGCCCTGGTGTTCGTCAAAGCTGCGCGCTCTCAAAGCTTGAATGAAGGCGGTATCGAGTCGAACCTCTATGTCCTCGAACCCATCTCGCCGAACGGGCGTGCGCGCAATCTGACCGAAAGGACCGGGGCGGCGATCTCCGACCCCTGTGTCTCCTTCGACGGTGAGAGGGTGCTCTTCTCGATGGATCCGTCCGGATCGCAACCCCGCAACATCTACGAGATCCATATCGACGGCACCGGGCTCAGGCAGATCACCTCCGGCGGCGGCGATGATTTCGATCCCATCTATCTCGCGGACGACCGCATCCTCTTCACCTCCAACCGTCCGGGCGAGCGCGACGAGTACAACACCGCCGCCAAAGAGGTGATGTTCACCTGCAACTCGGACGGCTCCGATCTCAAGCGGATCTCGTTCAACAACTCGGACGACTTCGACCCGTTCCTGATGTCGACCGGCAAGGTGGGCTATACCCGCTGGGAGCATCACGGGACGGCCAATCGCTTCCCCTCGGCCGAGGTCAATCCCGACGGCACGAGCTTCTTCATGCTCTTCGGCCCCCATTCGCGGAACCTGTTCCATGTCCAGGAGACCCGCGACGGGCGCTACATCGGCATCGCTTCGACCCGGATCGAAGGCGACGCCGGTCAGGTTGTGATCATGTCGATCGCCACCGGCGACCCGGAGGTGATGACCGATGCCAACTATTCGGTCCTCACTCCGGAGATCGACCTGATGGGGCCGCCGTACCCCACCGGGGCATTCAAGCATCCGAACGTGCTTCCCGATCGAGATGGGGCGCGCCAGTACGTGGTTTCCTACACCTTGCCGGCCGCCATCGAAGAGGAAACCGACTATGCCCTCTATTCCTTCGAGGTGGGAAGAGATGCCGGCGGCCACGAGGTAATGCAGAACCTCACCCTGCTCTGGAACGACCCCGACACCGACGAGCTCGATGCGCAACTGGTGGCGCCGCGCAACCGGCCGCCGATCCTCGCTTCGAGCATCAACGAGAGTCTGGATTGGGGGGTGTTCATCGGCGAGGATGTGTACGCGCGCGGC
>JBIOUT010000412.1:0-5395 GCA_044867365.1 Candidatus Eiseniibacteriota bacterium
GCGAGCTCAACAAGGACAAACTCAATTGCCACCCTACGGTGGCCGACGCCCGCCGGCTGCCCTATCAAGACGGCCGCTTTGACGCGGTCGTCTCCACCGAAGTATTCGAGCATGTCCCCAATCCTCATCAGGCGGCCATGGAGGCCTACCGCGCCCTGAAGCCCGGTGGGAGAGCCTGCATCTCGGTGCCGACCGAGATCAGTGAGCGCCTGTTCCGCCGCATCCACCCGACCTGGGTCGAGGACAGTGAACATGTCAATGTCTTTCGCCTCTCTTACCTATTGGCAATTTTGAATCAAGCCGGCTTTCGAATCATCCGGATCGAAAAGCAAAACTTCGAGTGGACAGTATTCTGGCTCGTTCACAGTTTGTTTCGATCCCGCTTCGACTTCACCGGCACCCCGACTGAGCATCAGTGGCTCTCAAGACTTATGATCAGGGCGTGGCAACTCCTCGACCGTCTGGGCATCGGGTTGGCGATCAAGTGGCTGGGCAACCGTCTCTCGCCAAAGAGCATCTATGTCTATGCCGAGAAGCCCGCCCGTGACTGAATCGCTGGCCAAGAACTCCCTCCTCAACTTTCTGTCCCAGATCGTCAGCGCCGGGACGGCTCTCGCGACCAGCATCTTGGTGGCGCGCAGCCTCGGTCCGGAGGGAGCCGGGATCTACAGCTATCTCTTCTGGCTCTTGTCGCTGATCGCGACCGTGAGCACCCTTGGCCTGCCGAATGCGCTGACCAAATACATCGCCCAGTACCGAGAAAACGGACAACCACAACTGGCCCGACTCGTCGCCGGCAGGATTCTGCGGCTGGGAATCGCTATTGCGGTCGCCGCCTCTCTCATCGTAGCGGTCGCCGCCCTGACCGGCTTGTTGCCGCTCAACGTGTCCAAGCTGTACTTGCTGCTGGTCGCAGCCGTCATCCCGCTGAACGTCATAGTGGCTTTGCTCCTGGGTATCTATACCGGCCTGCAGCGCTTCAAGACGGTGCTGGCGCTCAACCTGGTCATCTGCCCCCTGTCGCTCGGACTGATCATTGCCAGCCTGCGGACGAGCGGCAGCATCGCCGGCCTCCTGTGGGTCAATCTGGCCGCCAATGTGTTCGCCGCCATCGCCAGCGGCTGGCTCCTCCGCCACGAGGTCGCCCTCAGGGGGCGCCTGCCCGTTGAAGTGGGGCGCGAGATTCGCGGCTACATCGTCATGCTCTCCGGCATCCTGTTCCTCGACCTGGTGGTATGGCAGAAGTCCGAGGTCTTCTTCTTGGGTTGGTTCTCGACTCCCGATCAGATCGCCTATTATTCGATCGCCTACAGCCTGGTCTCGCGGGTGATGATTCTGCTCCCGGGAGCGATCTCCGGCGTCCTCTTGCCGCGGATAGCGGCACTGCACGAGGGCGGCGCCGTCTACGACATCGGACGGACCTACCTGCGGTCCACTCGCTACCTGGCCATCCTCACCCTGCCCGTCGTCGCGGCGGGCGTCGCCTTGGCCGGCCCCTCCGTCGCTCTCTTCTATGGCCCGGCGTACGGCGGCATGGTCGCGGTCTTACGGCTGCTCCTGGTTTCGGGCGGCCTCGCGGCCATTGTCGGGGCTGGGTCGGCCGTCCTCTACGGCATGAGCCACCAGCGGATCATCTTGCGCCTGGGGTTGATCATCGCGGTGATCAACGTCGCCCTGGACATCGCCGTCATCCCGCGCTTCGGCGCTATCGGCGCGGCGATAGCCAGCAGCTGCGCCCAGCTGATCGGGGTGATCGCGGGCACCTATTATCTGGTTCGGCGACTGAGATTCCCGCTGCCGGCGATGAGCCTGTTCAAGTTCGCAGGCACGGCGACGGTGGCGGCGCTCGTCAGCGGGGCTTTGATCGACCGCTTGACCCTGGCGCCGATCGCGGCTCTGCTCGTCGGCGGGACGAGCTTCGTCGGCCTTTACCTGGTGGGGCTGATCGCGACCCAAAGCTACGATCCAGAAGATATCGCCGTCGGCCGGCGTCTCATCGAGGCGGTTCGACGCCATGCCCGAAGCTAGGACCGAGGTTTCGGTCATCATCCCCACCTACGCCCGGGATGACGAGCTCGAGCACGCCATCGAATCGGTGCTCGCCCAAGATTTCGATGGCTTCGAGCTCCTGGTCGTGGACCAGACCAGCCATCACTCCCCCGCCGTTCGATCCTATTTGCAGAATCAGGCCGATCGCCGGTTCCGCCTCTTCCGGGTGACGCCGCCGTCGCTGCCCGCGGCGCGGAACTTCGGGCTCGAGCAAGCTCAGGGACAGGTCGTGATCTACATCGACGATGATGTCGAGGTCGAGCCGGGATTCATCGCCGCCCATTACCGGGCCTATGCCGAAGACCCGACGATCGGCGCCGTCGCCGGCAAGGTCGTGTCACCGGGCGAGGCGGAAGCAAGGCGTCTCCTCCGGATCACGGCGGCGGGGATCGATCAGGGTGGCCTCAACTACCACCGGGAGTCCTGGATCACCACCGCCCAGGGTTGCAACATGTCCTTCCGCACCGAGGCCTTGCGAGCCATTGGCGGCTTCGATACCGGCTTCATCGGCAACGCGCTGCGTGAAGAGAGCGACGCTTGCTATCGGCTGCGGCGAATCGGCTACAAGATCGCGTTCCGCCCGTCGGCGGTGCTGACCCACTTCCGAGCCCCGACCGGCGGATCGGTCGGCAACCGGGACACCATCCGCGACCAGCCGGCGACTTATCGAAATGAGACGCTCTTCTTTCTCCGCCATCAGTCGAAGCTGCTCCTGCCCTATTTCTGGATCAAACAGCTGCGCCATTTCGTCTTCAACCCCCGATCGCTCATGACCGGCCGGAGCCCGCTGCGGCTCGCCGCGTTCACCCGCGGATTCGTGGCGGGAGTGAAGGCGTACCGGCGGCCCGAGCCGATCGTCGCCCGGCCTATCGACGACTTGGAGCGCTGAGCGCCTAGACTGTCCGCCGCGAGCCGGCGAGGATTGGAGCGAGAACCTCGCGCACCCGCGCCAGGAAACGGGCGCGCGAGAAGCGCTCGGCCTGAGCCCGGAGGGGGGCGGGATCCCACGCCTTGGTCTCCGCTTCGGCCATCGCCCCGGCCAATGCCTCGGCGCTCTGGGGCGCGAAGAGGATGCCGGTCTCACCGTGAATCACCGTCTCGAGCGCCCCACCGCGGTTCCAGGCGATGACCGGACGCCCGCTCGCCATGGCCTCGAGGGGAGCGATGCCGAAGTCTTCCTCGCCGGGCATGAGCAGAGCCCGGGCGCGGCGGTAGGCGCGGGCAAGGGCCGCATCATCGAGCCAGCCGAGGAAGCGCACATCACCGCCGCTCCGGGCGGCGAGCGCCTTGAGCCCACGGTCTTCCGGGCCCGAGCCGACGATATCGAGGCCGCGCCCGAGCATCGATGTGGCGGCGATCGCCAGCTCGATGCGCTTGTAGGGGACGAGGGCCGAGACCACCAAGTAGCGCGCGTGGTGGTGCTCGCTTCCGCCTGTCCCATCCCCGAGGGTGAAGCGCTCGAGATCCACCCATGGGTGAAGCACCTCGGCTTGGCGCCCGTAGAGCCTCTGAATGCGCTCGGCCACGTTCGCCGAGTTGGCGAGCCAGTGGTCCACCCCGCGAGAGGTGGCCGCATCCCATCGTTGCAGCGGCCGGCGGAGCGCCTGCATCGCCAGACGGGTGGGCAGGCCCGCGCGATTGCGGCCGAAGTAATCGTCGTAGAGATCCCAGAGATAGCGCATGGGCGTGTGGCAGTAGCAGACATGAACCGCGCCCGGAGGTTTTCGCACCGCCTTCGCCGCCGCATGGCTCGAGGAGAGGACGAGATCGGCGGGCGGCACCCGGAGGGTGGCCATCGCCGCCGGATAGAGAGGCAGGAGTCGCCGGTAATAGCCGGCGGCGCCGGGCAGCCGGCCGATCCAGGACACATGGATGGGATGGGATTCGAGAGCGGCGCTCACTCCGCCGCGGCGATGAACGAGGGTGAAGATGGGGGCGGCGGGAAAGAGCTCGGCGAGGGCTTCGAGCACCTTCTCGCCGCCGCGCATGCCGGTGAGCCAGTCATGCACGAGGACGGCGCGCATCGCCTGATCAGGCCGCGGATTTGAGCTCGGAGGTGAGGCGGAGGAGGACGGAGTCGAGAACCGGTCTCCCCTTCTCGGTGGCCACGAGCCTCCCGCCGCGGCGGTCGAGAAGCCCGGCCTCGATCAGACCTCGCGCCGTTCCCCCGGTGGCCGATTCGAGATCGACTCCGAAACGGCGCTCGAAGTCGTGGAGGTCGACGCCTTCGCGGAGGCGCATCCCGAGGAGGAGCCGCTCGGCCATCGCTTGCTCCGGGCTCAAGCGCTCGACCCCTTCGACGGCGGACAAGCCCTCTCGCCCGCGCTCGATGTAGGCGGCGAGGTTGCTCACGTTCTTTCGCCGCACCCCATGCTCGCCTCCGGGCAGATACGAATGGGCGCTCGGACCGAGGCCGAGATAGAAGCCGCCTCGCCAGACGTCGAGGTTGTGCCGGCATTCCTCTCCCGGGCGGGCGAAATTGGATACCTCGTAGCGCTCGAGATCCGACATCGCACACCTCTCCTCCGTCAAGGCATCGTGCGCAAGGTACACCTCGTCCGGGGCCTCCCGGAGCTCGCCGCGGGCCTTCGCCTCGCCGAACGCCGTCCCCGCCTCGAGGGTGAGTCCATACGCCGAGAGGTGGTCGGGTCCGAGATCGAGGAGTCGGTCGAGGGTCGAGGTGAGCACGCTCTCGTCCAGGCCGGGAGCGGCGAGGATGAGATCGACATTGACCCGCGGAAACTGCTTTCGCGCGAGCCGAGCGGCGGCCAGGGCCTGACGAGCATCATGCGGCCGCCCGAGCCGCCGGAGGACGAGGTCATCCAGGGACTGGACTCCCACGCTCACTCGATTGACGCCGCCGTCGCCGAGGGCAGCAGCCTTCGCGGCGTCGAGGCTCTCGGGATTGGCTTCGGCGGTGATCTCGGCGTCGGGGGCGAGAGGCAGTCGCCGCCTCAGGGCGGCGAAGATGCGGGCCAGATCTCCTGCGGGGAGATGGCTCGGGGTGCCGCCGCCGATGAAGAGGCTCGATGCCGGGCCGGTGGCGAGAAGGCCCGCCACTTCGGGCTCACGAGCGTTGTCCTCGATCTCACGTTCGAGGGCATCGAGGTATCCCGGGATGCTCTTCGCCGGAAACACTCCGGAATAGAAATCGCAATAAGGACACTTGGTGGCGCAGAACGGGATGTGCAGGTAGAGGCCGTAGCCCATCGGGGCTCCGCCGGCGTCGAGCTAATGAATGAGGTGGCCGATCCGCGACCAGCGGGGATCGGGAATGAGATCGGCGAAGAGCTTGTGCTCCGGATTCCAGGACCAATAGATGAACATGGCCTTGCCCTTGATCAGG
>JBIOUT010000413.1:0-5578 GCA_044867365.1 Candidatus Eiseniibacteriota bacterium
CCGGGGCCGGAGCCGCGGCTTGCAGTCGGAACGAAGCGGCCCGCACCGATCGTGGGGTGATTCCATGCGGGACTCCTCCCGAGCGCACCGGGTAGCGCCGCTCGCGAGAGAATCCGAGGTCCATGTCGCGGGCCAGGCCGTCACCGGGCATCGGATCGATCAGGGC
The DNA here is from genome assembly GCA_044867365.1 of Candidatus Eiseniibacteriota bacterium. GTDB lineage: Bacteria > Eisenbacteria > RBG-16-71-46 > CAVPCR01 > CAVPCR01 > JBIOUT01. Next base: position 167 of record JBIOUT010000413.1, read on the forward strand.
GACTTCGATGCCGTAATCTCCCGGCGTCGATTCGACCGGGACCAGAAAGGTGATGACCTCCGAGAAGTGACGCCCTCCGAGCTCATCCATTCCCACGAGCCCGAGAGCAAGCCAATGGGTGAGATCGAGGCTGACATTCCCCCGTGAATCCACGACCGCCGTCCCCACCTTGAGCGAATCCGCGGCGCCGCCTCCATCTCCAGGAGCCCTCGGTGATGACCCACCCTGCCACTTGGCATGCCAGTAGATGCGGAGATTGACGAGCTCGCCCGCCCGCCGGCTGACCGGCAACACGAGCTCGGTCCGTTCCAGAACCAGCTGTTCGCCGAACTCCGCGAGCCACGCCACACTCTCCGAGGGTGAGCGCAGACCCACGATTGGCGCCGTGATCTGTCCGACGCTACCCACCTCGGCGCTATCCACTCGGGCGCTATCCCCAGCGGCGCCGATATCCTCAAAAATCTGCTCCACTCCTAGAGAATTCTGCGGCAGCGGAGAAGCGAATCGCCGGCTGAGAATGAGCACGTCTCCTCTGCTCAGTTCGCTATCGAGATGGAGGCGATCGGCGATCCCGGGGGGTCGATCTTCGGGGAGAGGCGGACCGGGGACGAGCTCCCAGCGGCCCTTGCGGATTCCGGAGGCGAGCTCCTCGAGCCGGAGATCGTTCCATGTTCCAGCGACTCGTCGGCTCATACCCGATGCTTGTAAGGCGTCGCAGAGCGACTCAAAGCCCTTGGCATCACGCCACAGCGGGCGCGGATAATGCCGCACCGCGAGCGCGAGATTGGAGACGAGGAGCAAGAACCCCAACCCCGCTCCCAACGGACCGAGCGGCGCGGCGGAGATTCGGGTGGCCGCTCGACGCAGCGATCCCACTCCGCTCCCGGCGAGAACCGCGAGCCACGGGGTGATCGGCGCGGCCGCGGCGATTACTCCAACTTTCGGCACGAAGACGATCGCATTGAGGAGAAGGGTGAGAGCAACACCAATGGCGAATCGCCGGTGCGGCCCGCCGCGCAAAAGTCCGACTGCCATCCCGATCGCCGATACCGCAAGCACCCCGCCGAGCCCCACCCAGAGCGCGATCGCTTCTCCTGCGCCGGAAGACTGTCCCGGATGAACCAACCCCCAGAACCCGGCACGAAACAGGCCGTCACCACCACCACCATGTCCGAGGATGCGGATGAGAACCACATAGCCGAGCCAGGGAAGCAAGACGCCGAGACTCGGCATCAGGTCCCCTCGCGGGCGCGGCGCAGCAAGAAGGACGGGAAGACCGAGAAGCGACCGACTCGATACAAAGAGCAAGAGGCCGAACACGGTCATTCCCGCCGCGAGGCGTCGAGTCCACGCCAAGGCGGCGGCGACCGCGGCGAGCAACGCCTCGACCGCCACTCGATCCGCGCTCACCGCCCGCGCCAGGAACGGACCCGCCGCTACCAGCGCCAGGGCGGAAGCGATCGGCTCGATCAAGCGATCGAGGGCGCTCCCGCCGCGCGCCAGCACGCTCCGCAAATGAGCCACGGCGAGCGCCGCCCCTACCCCCGCAACCAGGCCGAGGAGGTTCATGTCGCGGGCGGCCGAGGATGGAGAGAGCGCGTCGGCGGCCATCCCCAGGATGAGATAACCGGCGCGGTCGGGCTGCGAGAAGGGCCGCCCTTCCTCGACTGCCTCGACGGCGAGCACTGCTTCCCCATCCCATTGGCGGGCGCTCAACCACGGGACGAGCGCGGCGACGGCGATGGCGGCGACCAGGAAGGCGAGCAGGCGGGGACGCACACCGGGGGTGTGTGCGATCACAGGGCGACGAGCTGCTGCGCGAGCCGGGTGGGCGCGAAGCTCAAGCGGTGGATCGGGGATGGGCCGACGCGGCGGAGCGCCTCGAGATGCTGGGCGGTGCAATAGCCCCGGTGGCGGTCGAAGCCATAATCGGGGAACTGCCGGTGATACTCATCCATCATCGCGTCGCGGTGAACCTTGGCCAGGATCGAGGCGGCGGCGATGGCGAGGCTCCGGCGATCACCGCCGATGACCGGCTCCTGACGCAGCAAGAGGTCGGGAATCGGAAAGCCGTCGACGAGGACGAGATCGGGAACGAGATCGAGCGCGGCGATCGCCTGGCGGATGGCGAGGAATGTGGCTTGACGGATGTTGATGCGATCGATGATGCGCGCCTCGACGACGGCGAGCGCGTGGCGAATTGCCCCGGCACGCACCCGCTCCGCGACCTCCACCCGCGTCGCCGGGGAGAGCCGCTTGGAATCATCGACGCCCTTGAGTGGGGCTCCGGGACGGAGCACCACCGCCGCCGCCACCACCGGTCCGGCGAGCGGCCCGCGGCCGACCTCGTCTACGCCGCAGAGGCTCGCGACCCCGCGCCGCGCATCGAACCGGCGCAAGATCCGCCAGCGTCTCCCTCCGCTCGCGCCTCCCCGCTCGGCTCCCATCGCCCCCCTGTGCTCGAGATTCCCTCAGCGCACCTCTTTGAGCTCGGCGATCCGCGCCGCCTTCCCCTTCTTGCCCCGCAAATAGAAAAGCTTCGCTCTTCGCACCTTTCCCGGGCGGATGACGTCGACGCCGGTGATGTTCTGCGAATGGAGAGGGAAGATCCGCTCCACTCCGACGCCGGCCGTCACCTTGCGGACGATGAAGGTCGCCTTGATGCCGGCGCCGCGGCGGGCGATCACCGTCCCCTGGAAGATCTGCACCCGTTCCTTCTCGCCCTCGACGACCTTGTAGTGCACCTTGACCGTGTCGCCGATGGCGAACGCGGGCAGCTCCGCTCGGGCATGCTTCGATTCAACCAATCGTATGGGATCCATGAAGCCACCTCCTCGATCGATCCCTGCCTAATTCCTTCTCAGTCTCGTGGATTCAAGCACGCTCGTCCACGCTCCCCTCAGTCATCCTCGCCGTCCGTCCGCCTGGCGAGGAGATCGGGGCGCCGCTCGCGGGTGCGGCGCAACGCCTCGCCGCGCCGCCAGTCGCGAATCCGCGCATGATCCCCCGAGAGCAAGACCTCGGGCACTCTCAGTCCTTCGAACTCCTCGGGGCGCGTATAGAGCGGACCCTCGAGGAGCCCACCGGCGAAAGAGTCGGAGTCGGCCGACTCGGGATTGCCGAGCACTCCCGGAAGGAGCCTCGCCATGCATTCGACGAGAACGAGCGCCGGCAACTCGCCTCCGGAGAGCACGTAGTCGCCGATCGATACCTCGTCGTCGACGTAGCGGGTGATGATCCGCTCGTCCACTCCCTTGTAGCGGCCGGAGAGAAGGATGAGCCGGGGCTCGGCGGCGAGATTCGCCACGAGCTCGTGATCGAGGAGCCGCCCCTGAGCGCTCATCAGCACCACCCGCGCCTTTCCATCCATCGCCGATTGCGCGTGCTCGATCGCCCCCTTGAGCGGCCCCGGGGTCATGACCATGCCCGGTCCCCCCCCGTATGGATAGTCGTCGACCGAACGATAGCGATCCGTGGCGAAATCTCGGATGTCGATGACCGCCGGCACGAGCGCCCCCCGCTCCTGGGCGATGCGCAACATCCCCAGCTCGAGATATGGCCGTACGAGCTCGGGAAACAGGGTGAGAATGGCAAGCTTCATCGACCGCCTGCATGGCCGCCCCCCTCCTCGTCCTCATCGAAGAGGCCGGGCAGCGGGCGCACCGTCATCCGCCCGCCCGCCACATCCACCTTCTCGATCACCTCGCGAGTGGCCGGGATGAGCACTTCGCCATCCGGACCTTTCACCACGTACACATCATTGGCGCCGGTCTCGAGAATCTCCTCGAGAACCCCGACGCGGCGGCCATCGGAGCGCACGACTTCGAGCCCGAGGAGCTCGAAGTGGTAGTTCTCCCCTTCTCCGGCCGGCGGCACGACGGCACGATCGACGGCGAGCGAGCGGCCGACCAGACGATCGCGGGCGGTCTCCGGGTCATCGACTCCCCGAAACTTGACCAGATACTCGCGCTCGAGGGGGCGCACCGACTCGATCTCGAAGGCGCCGGCGCTCCCATCCTCTTCGAGGATCAGCGCCCGCCGGAGCTCGCGGTAGCGATCCGGCACATCGCTCGCCGGGCGAACGACGACCGCCCCCTCGACGCCGTGGGGCTTGGCAATGGCACCGATGATCACGGGTTCGCTCCCGTCCATCTCATCCGAACGACCATCAATCCAGAATATCGAGAAAGGCCTCGCTGCCCTCCGGGGAGCCGGCGGCGAGCAAGGTGCGGATCGCCTTCGCGGTCCGCCCGTTCTTGCCGATGACGTTGCCCAGGTCCCCGGGAGCCACCCGGAGCTCGAGGACCGATTCCCCTTCGCGCTTGAGCTCGGTCACCGACACCGCACCCGGATCGTCGACGAGGCCCTTGGCCAGATAGGAAACGAGCTCACACAATCCGGTGGGAGCTTCGACCTGAACCGCCGCCAGGGTGCGCCGCCCGCGCACCACCCGGCTCCGCGGTCGCCGCTTGATCTTCATCGCCGTCTACTCGCTGCCGGCAGCCGCCGGCTTGGGAGATTCCGGGGCCTCGGGCGCAGCCTCGGGGGCCGCAGGCTTGGCCGTCGCCTTGAGGCTCCGCTTGCGATCTTTCTGCGACATCGGAGCGCCGCCCTTCTTCTTGCGTCTGATCAGCTGATGCACCGTCTCCGACGGCTTGGCGCCCTTCTGAATCCAGTCGCTGATGCGTTCCTCGGAGAACTCGATGACCTCGGGGCGGGACAACGGATTGTAATAGCCCACCGCCTCGATGAAGCGCCCGTCGCGCCTCATCCGCGAGTCGGCTACCACCATGTGATAGAAGGGACGCTTGCGCGACCCTGCCCGCCGCAAACGAATCACAACCCCCATAACGACTCCTTCTCCTTACTCTGTAGCAAAAGTGCTCCTTCTCGAGCTATCTCATGCCCAGGCGTCCGAGACGCCCCATCCCTCCGCGGCCCGACCCTCCCATTCCACCGAACCCACCTGAACCCATACGCTTCATCAGATCCTGCACTTGCGAGAACTGCTTGAGAAGCCGATTGAGGTCCTGGACGGTGGTCCCTGAACCGGCGGCGATGCGTTTCCGCCGGCTGGCGTTCAGGATCTGCGGCCGACGCCGCTCCTCGAGCGTCATCGAGCAGATCATGCCCTCGATGCGCCGCAGCGCCTGATCATCGACCTTGAGGCCGGCAAGCGATCCCATCCCGGGAATGAGCTTGAGCAGATCCTCGAGTGGACCGAGCTTCTTGAGCTGCCGGAGCTGACTGAGAAAGTCATCGAGGCTGAACCCCTCGCGGCGAAGCTTGGCTTCGAGGCGTTCGGCCTCCTCTTCATCCACCACTGCTTCGGCGCGCTCGACCAGGGACACCACGTCCCCCATCCCCAGAATGCGCGAGGCCATGCGCTCGGGATGAAAGGCTTCGAGAGCC
>JBIOUT010000414.1:0-6042 GCA_044867365.1 Candidatus Eiseniibacteriota bacterium
GGACCGAACTGGAGCGGATTGACGAAGATCGAGAGCACCACCCGATCCCCGGCGCGACGGGCCTGTCGCAGGAGCGAGGCATGCCCCTCGTGGAGGAAGCCCATGGTGGGGACGAAGGCGAGCCGCCTGCCGCCGGCCCGGAGGCGGCGGGAGGCGGCGCGCATCGACGCCGGATGGCGGAGAATCCGCATCGACGGCGATCAGTCGTAGCAGTGGGCGGGAGCAGGGTACTCGCCCCGGCGCACCTCGCCGGCAAATCTCTCGACCGCCTGGCTCAGGGCGGCGCCGATCTCGCCGTAACGCTTGACGAAGCGCGGCAGCGGCTCCTCGGAGAGCCCGGCCAGATCGTGCAGCACCAAGACCTGTCCGTTGGTGCTCGGCCCCGCTCCGATCCCCACCGTCGGAACCGATACCGCCTCGGTGATGCGGCGGCCGAGCGACTGCGGAATACCCTCGAGAACGATGAGAAAGACGCCGGCGTCGACCAGAGCGCGGGCATCGGCGACAAGTTCATCTGCCGCCGATCCGCGCCCCTGCACTCGGTAGCCACCGAAGCGAAGCACCGACTGGGGGGTGAGCCCGATGTGGCCCATGACCGGGATCGAAGCCCGGACGATGGCCTCGATCGCCGGCAGCATGGTCCGGCCGCCTTCGAGCTTCACCGCATCGGCTCCGCCCTCACGCACCAGCCGCCCGGCGTTCTCGACTGCCCGCTCGCCGCTCACCTGATAGGAGAGAAAGGGCATGTCGGCGACCAACAAGGCCCGGGGGCGGGCCCGGGAGACCGCCGACGTGTGCCGGACCATGTCGTCCATCGTCACATGAAGGGTCGATTCGTAACCGAGGACGACCATGCCCAGCGAGTCGCCGACGAGAATGACATCCACCCCGGCTCGATCGACGCAGCGGGCAGTCGGAGTGTCGTAGGCGGTCACCATGACGATGGGCTCGCCGGTGACCTTCTTTCGCTCGAGGTCTTGAATGGTATGGCGGCGGCGCTCGGGGGGAGAGGATGAGGAGTCTTTGGAGGGGGCCGGGGTTCGCTCGACCGCTACCTTCGTCTCCACCGCGCTAATCCTTTCCGCCCGGCGAGTAGTAAGCAATTCCATGACGATGCCTCTCGATCTCACGCACCAGCTCCTCGAGATCGTCTTCGCGCCCGTCGAAATCGACGCGCGACGAGTTCACGATGAGGACCGGCGCCAGATCATAGTGAAAGAAAAAGTGATTGTATGCCTCGTTGAGCCGCCGCAGGTAGTCACGGTCGATCCGGCGCTCGAAGGGACGCCCGCGGGTCCGCACCCGCTCGAGCAACATATCGGCCGAATGCTGGAGATAGACCACCTTGTCCGGGACCGGCACTTCGCGCTCGAGGAGGCTGGCGATGCGGTTGTAGAGGACGAGCTCCTGATCGGAAAGGGTGAGGTTGGCGAAGATCCTGTCTTTCTGAAAGAGATAGTCGCAGATCACGATCTCTCGAAAGAGATCCCGTTGCCGGAGCTCGGTCTGCTGCGCATGACGGGTGAGAAGGAAGAAGAGCTGGGTCTGGAAAGCGTAGCGATTGAGATCACGATAGAAATGCTTGAGGAACGGGTTCTCCTCCACCGCTTCGAGAACCGTCTCGCCCCCGGTGCGCTCGGCCAAGCGCGTGGCCAGGGTCGTCTTGCCGGCTCCGATCACCCCTTCGATGGCGATGTGCCCGCTGAGCGCCATCCGCCCGCCGCCGCCCTCCCCCTTGCCGATCGTTGCCCGCCGCCCCTTCGTCGATCCGAGCGCTGCGTCAGAGCGACAGGCGCCCGCGGCGGCGGACGCCGCCGTCGCCCGGCAGGCGGTCGCGCAGCTCCGCCACCGTCAACCCGAGTACCGGGTGGACGAGATCCGGCGCCAGCTCGGCGAGCGGCACCAGAACGAAAGCGCGCTCCTGCATGAGCGGATGAGGAATGGTGAGGCCGGGTTCCTCGGTGACCAGATCGCCGTAGAGCAGGATATCGAGATCGAGGGGGCGCGGCGCCCAGCGGCGGGTGCGCACCCGACCGAGCCGGCGCTCGATGAGCAGGAGATTCCACAGGAGGACCTGGGGCTCGAGCTCGGTCTCGAGCATGACGACCGCATTCAGAAAGCGAGGCTGGTCGACTTCTCCAACGGGCTCGGTATCGTAGATCGAAGAGAGGCGCACGACTTGTGTCGAGTTGAGCAGGTCGAGCTCGTCGAGCCCGCGCCGCAGCATTTCCACCCGGTCACCCAGGTTGGAGCCCATGGAGACGTAGACCGTGTTCATTCTGCCGAATTCCTGAGCCGACCTGCGGCCTTCTCGACTTACCGCCCGCGCCGGGTCTTGCGGCCCTGACTGTGCTCGTCGCCAGCGGGTTTTTTCCTTTCTTGACCCCCCACCCGACGGGGGCGTTCCCGAGTCAACGCAACCTCGACCCGACCTCCGGAGAGCGGCAGATTGGACTTGCGGACCCGCACCTCGACCCGCGTCGCCTCGAACCGGTCGATCAACCGGCCGGCGATCGCGCCGGCCAGAGACTCGAGCAGGTGAAAGTGCTGGTCCCGCACCATCCCCCGCACCTCCTCGTGCACCGCCATATAGTTTACCGTGTCTTCGACGCGGTCGGAAGCCGCCGCCGGCTCGAGATCAACTTCCATCTCGACATCGAACTCGAGGAGAGTTCCTGTTTCCCGCTCTGCTCCCGACACTCCGTGGTGCCCGAACAGCGGAATGTTCAGGAGCCGGATCGTGCCGCCCACAATCCTGCCTCCTGCAAGCGCCCCATGGCTTCGCGCACCTTGGCGACATCGGAGCAGAGCGCCAGCCGGAAATAGCCCTCGCCGTGCGGCCCGAAGCCGACTCCCGGGGTGGTCACGACTCCGGTCGCGTCGAGCACTCGCGCGCTGAACTCGACCGACTTGAGCTCGCCCGGAACCCTGGCCCAGACATAGAAGGTCCCGCCGGGGGTGAAGACATCGATTCCGAGCTCGCGCAAGCCGTCGAGGGCCGCCTGCCGCCGCTCGGCATAGATCCCGAGGAGCGCCGGAAGATGCTCGCCAACGAGCTCGAAGCCGTGGATTGCGGCGAGCTGGATCGCCCCGAAGCATCCCGAGTCGAGATTGCTCTTGAGCGCAACCAGGGCTCGGACGAGGGCCGCGTTCCCCGCCCCCCATCCCACCCGCCAGCCGGTCATGTTGAACATCTTCGAGAAGGAGCCGATCTCGATCGCCACCTCTTTGGCGCCGTCGATTTCGAGGATCGAGGGCGCCGGTGGATCGGCGAGCTCCGCATAGGCGGCGTCGGCGACGATGATCACCCGATGGCGTCGAGCGAGCTCGACCAGCCGCTCGTAGAAGGCGCGTGAGGCGACTGCTCCCGTCGGATTGTTGGGGTAATTGATGAAGAGGAGGCGGGCGCGATCGAAGGCGCCGGCTTCGAGGGCGTCGAGATCGGGGAGAAAGCCGAGATCGCGGCGAAGCGGCATGAAGCGCGGCGCGCCGCCCGCGAAGATAGTCCCCGAGAGATAGACCGGATAGCCGGGATCGGGGATCCACACCTCTTCCCCGGGATTGACCAGGGCAAGCGGCAGGTGCCCGATCCCTTCCTTCGATCCGATGAGGTTGGTGACCTCGGTCTCGGGATCGAGGGCGACCCCATAGCGGCGGCGATACCAATCGGCAACCGCCTGCCGGAACTCGGGGATTCCCGAGCTCGGGGGATAACGATGGTGGCGGGAATCAGCGGCGGCTTGGGCGAGGCGAGCAAGGATCGAAGCGGGGGTAGGCAGGTCGGGATCCCCCACCCCGAGGTCGATGACCGCAAGCCCCTTGGCCCGCCGGCGCTCCTTCTTGCGGTCGATCTCGGCGAACAAGTAAGGCGGCAAAGCCGCCAGCCGATCAGCAGGCTTAACATCAAGCATGAAAGGAAGTTAGTGAAGCGAATGCGGGTTGTCAAGCGGCCGGGGGCGGGTGCTGAATGTTTCAGCGGAAAGATTCAGCGCCACCACCATTAGAGCGGCGGCTGGGTAGACCTACATGGAGCGGCGCCCGTCCATTCGATCATCTCCCTGAGCTCTCGCCCTTGCGGACGCTCTGCTCGCCGGCGCTGGGCGAGCATGCACTCGACCCAGCCATTGGCCGAGCCCGTGATTGCTCAGCCCTTCCCGCGGTTCGACCGCTCGAGGTCGAGCAGGAACTGCTTGCGGCGCAAACCGCCTCCGTACCCTCCCAGTCGACCGTCCTTGTTCACGACCCGATGGCAGGGGATGAGGATGGCGATGCGATTGAGACCGTTGGCGCGCCCGACCGCTCGTTGCCCTCGGGGAGCACCGACGGCGACGGCCAGTTCCTCGTAAGAGCGGGTTTCGCCGTAAGGGATACGCAAGAGGGCTTCCCATACCCGCTGCTGGAAGGGACTGCCGGGGAAGACGAGCGGGACCGAGAACCGGCGGAGTGATCCGGTGAAATAAGCTCCCATCTCCTCTTCCAAGCGCTCCAGATGATCGGTCCGTCCCGGGACGATCGGAGAACGGAAGACTTTCCTCACCGTCGAGAACTGCGCCTCGAGCATTCGGCGATCGGTGAACTCGAGGAGACAGACGCCCTCGGAAGTGGCGCCGGCGACCAGCGGCCCGAGCGGGCTCCGGAGCCACGTCAGAACCACCCAGTCCTGATGGCGAGAGCGACCGGGAGGATTACCGAATGTCCGTACAAAGGCGTCCCGGAAGCCGCTATGAGAATCGTAGCCGCTCTCGAACACTACATCGTCGAGTTCGGCTCCTTCGCGGATCAAGGTCAGCGCCTGTCCGAGCCTGAGCGCCCGAGCATAGGCCTGAAAGGTCATCCCGTAATGCTTGAGGAAGTAACGCCTCGCGGTTCCGGGATCGATGCCGCGCAGGCGCAACTCGCTCTCAGTGAGGCGGGCGGAGGGCCTGGACTCGATGTCGGAGAGAAGGGTCGTGACCCACTCCGGCTGCCCATCGGCATCCATCGGCCGGCAGCGCTTGCACGGGCGATAACCGGCGAGGAGCGCCGCAGTCGGTGTCGCGAAGTAATCGACGTTCTGCGGCAGCGGCTTGCGAGCGGGGCAAGTCGGCCGGCAGAAGATGCCGGTCGTCCGGACACCCAGGAAGAAGAGGCCGTCGTAGGCCGCATCGGCATGGAGGTAAGCACGCTCCATCTCTTGGATCGGCGGGAGTGTGTTCATGTGAGGATCGTAGCCGCCGAGCTCGGCGGCGCTCCACCGATTTTCAGGCGCCGATGTTCGAAACCCAAAAGCGCGGAGCCACTGACCCGCCGGGCGGCGGGTCCGTCGCCCGGCGCATGAAACTCAGTCGCCGGCTGCCGGCAGGACGGGGCTGGGGTTGTAGATGGGGCCGCCGATCCGGCGATAAGCCTCGAACACCCGCACCGCCTCGGCCCGCATCACATCACGCACGATGGTAATGCCGCGTCTCTCGAGATAGGTGTAGGACTCGGCGGAGATCGGACCTTCGTCGAAGCCGGCGGCCATGGCGTCGTCGCGGGCGGCCCCGATCACCAGGCGACTGACTCCGCTCCAGAGGGTCGCCCCCAGACACATCGCGCAAGGCTCACAGCTCGAGATGAGCTCGTGTGCGGGCTTGCCGGCGGTGCGAAGAGTGAACGACCCCACCCGTTGCTGAGCGAGCATGATCGCCATCACCTCGGCATGCAGGATGCAGTTCTCGAGCCGGGTGACACTGTTGACCCCCGCCGCCACCAGTCGTCCCGATTCATGCTCGAAGACCGCGGCGGCGAAGGGGCCTCCGGCTCGGCGATCGACGTTCTCGCTCGCCAGCCGGATGACGAGCGCCATCTTTGCTTCGTCGTTGGGAAAAGACGGATCGGCGCCGATCACCGCATCCACCCAATCGGGAATGTCGATGATCAACCGGGCCGGCACCGCTTTCAATCCCGTCTCCCCGGGCCCGGCTTGCCGGCGCTGCAGACGGCGCTTGGCGATTTGATGCGTGGCTAATACCGGCGACCGCCGCCACCCCCGTAGCCGCCTCGTCCACGGCCGCCGCCCCC
>JBIOUT010000415.1:0-5877 GCA_044867365.1 Candidatus Eiseniibacteriota bacterium
TGCCGACATGCTCTCCAACTTGAAGAAGGGCGATCGCGTTTTGACTCAGGGCGGACTCTACGGCGTGGTTGTCGGCACCAAAGATGACGTGGTAGTGTTGAAGATTGCCGAGAACATCAAGGTCGAGGTCGCCAAGCCGGCGATCACCGCGGTCAGAGGAAGAGAGGATGGCCAGACGTAGCCTGCGCTTTTACGGCGATCCGGTTCTCCGCCAGAAGGCGGCGCCGGTGGAGGCTTTCGCCACCGCCGAGCTGCGCCAGTTGGTGGCGGACATGTACGAAACCTGCGAAGCCGAAGAGGGAGCAGGGCTCGCCGCGCCGCAGGTCGGGGTCTCGCTCCAGGTGTTCGTCGTCGATTGCGCCGAGAACCCCGAGGATCCCGAGAGTCCAGTCCAGCGATTCGTCGCGGTGAACCCGGAAGTGGTCGCCTCTCAGGGGCTCGTTCATTCCGAAGAGGGTTGTCTCTCTATTCCGGGGCTCCGCGAGACGGTGACTCGGAGCGCCCGGGTGATCCTTGCGGCGCGCGATGTCGAAGGGAAGCCGTTGCAGATCGAGGCCGGTGGATTGGTCGCCCGCGCCATTCAACACGAAGTGGATCACCTGAACGGGATCCTCTTCGTCGATCGCCTCTCGTCCCTCAAGCGACAGCTCCTCAAGCGTCATCTCGACGAGATCGCCGCTCAGGCGCCCTCCTGATATCGGCCGTCGGCCCGGCCGCCCGGCCGGCCAATCCCATCTTTTCCATGGCCTTGCGCATCGTCTTCATGGGGACTCCGGAGTTTGCGGTCCCCACCGTCGAGCGGCTGGCCGCTGACGGACACGAGCTCTTGATCGTCACCCAGCCGCCCCGCCCGGCGGGGCGCGGGCTCAAGCCGCATCCTTCGGCGGTCGCCGAGGCGGGCGCCCGTCTCGGCCTCGAAGTCGTCGAGCGCGGATCGTTTCGCAGCAAGGAGGCGATCGCTCCGCTCGAGGCATTTCGTCCCGATCTCGTGGTCGTCGCCTGTTTCGGGCTCATCCTGCCGAAATCCGTTCTCGATCTGCCGCGGTTGATGCCGGTGAATCTCCACCCATCGCTCTTGCCCCGGCACCGAGGAGCGGCGCCGGTGCAATGGACCTTGCTCTCGGGAGACACGGAGACCGGAGTCACCACCATGCGCATGGACGAAGGCGTCGACACCGGCGACATCCTCCTCGTCGAGCGCGTCGACGTGGCTCCGGGCGAGAATGCGATCGAGCTCGCCGAGCGATTGTCGATGCTTGGGGCGTCGCTCATGTCGAAGACGGTGGCCGCGGCCGGCGCCGGGAGTCTGACCCCGCGGGCGCAGGGAGAAGCCGGCGCCACCTATGCGCCGCGGCTCACCAAGGAGCACGGGCATCTCGATTGGCGGCGAAGTGCCGTCTTCCTCGATCGCCAGGTGCGCGCGGTGGCGGGGTGGCCGGGAGCGCGGGCGCAGATGGGATCGGAGGCAGTCGAGATTCTGCGCGCGCAAGTGGCGAGCAGTGACAATGCGCGCGGAGCCGCGGGTCCGGGGACCATCGTCGCCCTTGACGAGCAAGGCATGGATGTGGCGACGGGCGAGGGAAGATTGCGGCTCCTCGAGATCAAGCCGGCGGGGAAATGGGCGATGGCTCCTGCGGCCTGGGCGCGCGGCCGGCGATTGTCGGTGGGGATGCGATGGGAGAGCTTGCCCGGAGCCTTCGCGTGGGAGGCGGTTCGATGAAGGGGGTGATGGGCCGCGATCAGGGCCGGCGGCACGAGCGCGGCTCGGCGCCGAAGCGTGGGCTTGGGCCGCGGCCCAAGGGTGCCGCGGGGCCGAAGCGTGGTCCGGGTGCCCAGCCTCCGCCCGGGCCTAAACCTGCCACTCGCCCCCATCGTCCCCGCACCTCGGCGCGCGAGGTGGCCCTTCGAGTTCTACTTGAAGTCGAGAGCCGATCCGCCTTTGCCGATCGCCTTCTGGATCGTCGCATGCGCGATGCCAAGCTCGCCGAGAATGACCGGCGGCTCGTCACCCAGATCGTTCAGGGGACGCTCCGCTATCAGCGCCGCCTCGATTACGTCATCGACCGCCTCCTCGATCGACCGCGACCCGACCTGCCGCCGCCCATCCGCTTGTGCTTGCGGATGGGTGCCTATCAGCTCCTCTTTCTCGATCGCGTTCCGCGCCCGGCAGCGGTCAACGAGACCGTGTCGCTCGCCACCAAGTACGGTCACCCGGGTACCGCCGGGCTTACGAACGCGGTGCTTCGTCGGCTCCCCGAGGGATTGCGCGAGATCCGTTTTCCAGATCCCGCCGTCGATCGGGTCGGCGCTCTCGGTGTCATCGAATCACATCCCGACTGGATCGTTCGCCGCTGGCTCAATCGCTATGGACCCGAGAGGACCGAGCGCCTCCTCGCCGCCGACAACCGGCCGGCGGTGGTATCGATCCGGGTCAATCGCCGGCGAACACATCCCTATGAGCTCCTGCGACTCTTGCGCCAGGAAGGAGTCAAGGCCGAGCCCGGGATGATCAATCCCGACTGCTTGCGGCTGGGATCAGGGGTTCCGGTCTTCGAGATCGCCGCCTTTCGCGCCGGCTTGTTCACCGTCCAGGACGAGAGCGAATCCCTGGTCGTCCCGCTCCTCAATCCGCGTCCCGGTGAGCGGGTGCTCGACCTCTGCGCGGGACCCGGAGGCAAGCTCGGACACATCGTCGATTGGAGCCGCGGGCAATCGCATGTCGTCGGGGTCGAGATCTCGGAGCCGCGTCTCCGCCGAGCCGCCGAGGGACTCCGGCGTCTCGGCGGAAAGGCGGATCTCGTGGTCGCCGACGGCCGCAGCTTCGGGCGCCCGCGATCATTCGATCGCGTCCTCGTCGATGCTCCCTGTTCGGGGCTCGGTGTTCTCCGCCGGCGCGCCGATGCGCGCTGGCGCAAGGAGGAAGGAGTGATCGAGGACATGGTGGAGATCCAGGCCGAGCTTCTCGATCACGCCGAGAGCCTGGTCGCCGAGCGCGGTGCTCTCGTCTATTCGGTATGCAGCTTCGAGCCCGAGGAGTGCGAGAAGCAGGTCGAAGCTTTCTTGAGCCGACATCCCGAATGGCAAGTGGAACGCCCTGGCCCCGGGCTCGCGGCGGGAGTCATCACCGCCGAGGGTTATCTACGCATCCTCCACGACGAGCACGACACCGATGGCGTCTTTGCGGTGCGCTTGCGTCGCCGGGCGGCACTCGAGTCGAAGGCCATCCCGCCGAGCGATGATCTCGCGGAGGAATGAGAACCCGCGGGGCTCCTTGCGCTTGAGCTTGCCGCCGTGCTATTCCGATGGCGTGGATTCCTCGCTGACCCACACGCCCCATGATGCGGAGTCGCCGCCGCTTGGCGATGCGCTCCCGCCTCCCGGGCAGCCCCCGCCGTCCGCCGGCGATCCGACGAAACCGCCGACTCTCCTGGCAACGAGCGCCCGCTGGGCGCTGCTTGCGGCCGGCGGATTCTTGTTCGGCATCCTCCTCTTCAACTTCGTCGTCATTCCCGGCTTCCTCGGTCACGGAAATGAGGTTCTGGTGCCCGATGTCCTCGGCCGACCTCTCTCGAGCGCCAAGGACATGATCGAGGACGAGGGTCTTCGCGTCGGCACGGTCAGCGAGCAGTGGAGCGGGGTCTATCCGGATGGCTACGTCGTCGGTCAAATACCTTCCGCGCAGTCCCCGGTGAAACGCGGGCGGGAAGTGCGACTCGTCGTCTCGGCGGGCACCCAGGGGCAGGTCGTCCCCGACATGACCGGGATCAACTATCGAGATGCGCAGGTGGGCATCGCCCGCGCCGGGCTCCGCGTCGGCCGGCTCGTCCACACCTATTCGGAAACTGTCCCCAAGGATGGTGTCGTCTCGACCGACACCGAGCCGGGGTCGCGGGTCGAGCCCGGAGGCCGCATCGACCTTCTGGTGAGCCTCGGCCCGCAAGTCACTCCCTTCCTGCTTCCCGATCTGCGCGGCCACCCGATCGCCGAGGTGCGCGAGTTCTTCGGCCGCGCCGGCATTCGGGTGGTCGAGCGACCGCGTGAAGCTTTTGGAGCTCCAGCCGGACAAGTGCTCGAGCAGACTCCTCCCGCCGGCAGTCGCATCCGGAACGGCGAGATGGTCGAGGTGGTGGTCGCCTCGGCCGGACGCGGAGAGTGATCTTGAGCGCGACTCCGAGCCCGACCCCAGTGCGAATCGCACCGTCGATTCTCTCCGCCGACTTTGCGCGACTCAGCGACGAGATCCGCGCCGTCGAGGCGGGAGGGGCCGAGCTCCTTCATCTCGATGTCATGGACGGGCACTTCGTGCCCAACCTGACCATAGGACCGGCGGTCGTCAAATCGATTCGCCGAATCACTCGACTCACCCTCGATGCGCATCTCATGGTCACCGATCCCGCAAGCTTCATCGGTCCTTTCCGTGATGCGGGAACCGACTGGATCACTTTCCACTGGGAAGTGACCCGCGATCCCCGCGGGATGGCGGCGGCCATTCGCGCCCGCGGGGCGCGTGCGGGGATGGCGTTGAATCCCGATACCCCATTCGATGTCGCAACCGATGTCCTTCCCGAGCTCGATCTGCTCCTCATCATGACCGTGCATCCGGGCTTCAGCGGCCAGCGCTTCCGCCGCGACGTGCTCCCCAAGATCGCCGCCGCCTCGGCCTGGAAGCGCGAGCAGGGGCTCGACTTCGCCATCGAGGTCGACGGTGGCATCGGCCCCGAGCAGGCCCCCGAGGTGGCGGCGGCGGGAGCGGAGATCCTGGTCGCAGGGAGCGCCGTTTTCGGGCGGGGCGATCCCACCCGGGCGGTACGCTCCATTCGCGACGCCGCCCTGACCGCGGTCTAGATCCATCGAGGCCGCCTAACCGCCGGCCGTTTTGGCGCTTGAGCCCACGCCCGGGCTCCTGATAGGCTCCTCCGTCTGGCCTTGGGCTTCCCCGCGCCCCCGATGATCGGGCGCCCGGGGCCCGCCTGTCCTTTGCATCCGCCCTTCCCCAACGGAATCGACGATGTTCGACGAGCTGACAGGACGGCTCGTGCAGGTTTTCAGGGGCCTGCACAGCCGCGGCAAGCTGACCGAGGCGAACGTGCGCGAGGCATTGCGCGAGGTTCGTCGCGCTCTCCTTGCCGCCGATGTGCACGTCGATGTCGCCCGCGACTTCGTCGGCAAGATGGAAACCGATGCCATCGGGCAGCAGGTCCTGAGCTCCATCAGTCCGGGACAGCAGGTCATCAAGGTGGTGCACGACGGTCTCGTCGAGCTCCTGGGCGAGAGTGCGGTCGAGCTCCGCCGGTCGCCGAAGCCGCCCACCGTCCTTCTCCTCGTCGGCCTCCAGGGTTCGGGAAAGACGACCCTCGCCGCCAAGCTTGCGGCCCGCGGCCGGCGCGCCGGCGAGCGGGTGTTGCTCGTGGCCGCCGATCTCGCCCGGCCGGCGGCCATCGATCAGCTCGAGGTCCTGGGCAAGGAGAGCGGGGTCGAGGTCTTCGCCCGCCGGGAGACGACCGATGCTCCGGCAGTCGTCCGTGAGGCGTTGCGAGCCGCCGGCGCGCACGACTCGGTGATCGTCGACACGGCGGGACGGCTCCACATCGATCAAGAGCTCATGGCCGAGCTCGAGGCAATGAAGGCGGCGGCCAAGCCGACCGAGATTCTTCTCGTCCTCGATGCGATGACCGGACAGGATGCAGTGCGCACCGCCCAGGCCTTCGACCGCGAGCTCGGAATCGACGGCGTCGTCCTCACCAAGCTCGACGGCGATGCCCGCGGCGGGGCGGCGCTCTCCATCCGGGCGGTCACCGGCAAGCCGATCGTGTTCACCGGTGTCGGAGAGCGAGCCGAGGCGCTGGAGCTGTTCCATCCGGACCGCATGGCCTCGCG
>JBIOUT010000416.1:0-3019 GCA_044867365.1 Candidatus Eiseniibacteriota bacterium
TGCTCGGCGCGGTCATCGATGACGACAAGGCCGACCTCGGGGTCCGAATGCATGTTCCCGACACGGTGGGATTGATGCAATCACAGCCCGGGGCCGATTTCCTGCTCAGTCGGCTCCGCCATCCGCATCGGACGATCCGCTTCCGGGTGATCAAGGCTCTGGGAAAGATGCGTGCCCGGGACCGAGACCGGCGGCTTGCCTTCGAGCCGCGATTGGTCGAGGCGAGACTGGTGGAGGAGACCCGCGATTACTTCGAGCTCTCGACCGACCTCGCCGTTTGGGGAGGTCACGATCACCAGCCGGGGAAGCTCGACGGCGTCCAGCTCTCCCCGGCCCCCCGCACTCTCCTCAACCGCGCCCTGAGTGAGCGGATCGATCAGAACCGCGAGCGAATCTTCCGGATCCTCGGGCTCCGGTATCCGACCGAGAACATGCTGTTCGCGTACAATGGGGTGATCAGCAGCCAGCAGACCGTGCGGGCCGCGGCCATCGAGTTCCTCGACAATCTGCTTTCGCGGCAGCTCAAACGGGTGGTCCTGCCGGCGGCGGCGGAAACCGATCCGCGGGCGCTGGTGCAACACGGCCAGGAGCTCTTCCACCTCCCAAATCGCGACCGAGAGGGCGTTCTTCGCCAGATAGTCGCTGGAGCCGACGCCTGGCTCGCCGCCTGCGCGATCGACGCGGCGAAGGAAATCGGCTTCCATCAGTTCGATGACCATCAGATTGCCGCACATCGCATGCTGACCGTCCTCGAAAGAGTCAAGGTGCTGCTTCAGATCGATATACTCGCCGAATCGACGAGCGAGGAGCTCGCTTACATCGCGGCGATTGCCGCCGAGGAGGAGTGTCCGCAGGGCACCGTCCTCTTCCGGGCGGGAGAACCACCCGACGCCATGTTCGTCGTCCTCTCGGGACGGATCCAGATGGTTCGGGAGGGGAGCGGAGGACTGAAGATCGAGGTGGGCGCTGGAGAGCCGATCGGGGCCTGGGCGCTGTTCGATGATCAGCCCCGCACGCTCACCGCCATCACTCTCGAGAACTCGCGTCTCCTCCGCATCGATCGGGAGCAGTTCTTCGACCTCCTCTCCGACCATGTCGGCATCACTCAGGGAATCTTCAAGGCGCTGGTGCGCAGGATCCGCTCCCTCGCCGAGACGGTGGTATGAAGGAAAGGCAAGAATCCTCGGGATCGCCGCCGTCGCCGACCACCCATCTTGCCGGACCCGCTCTCGACGCCTTGCCTTTGGGGGTGGTGATTCATGACCTCGCTGGGCGCGCCGTCCTGGCCAACCACCAGGCGGCGGCCATCCTGGGCCTCGATCCGGCGGTGATCGCCGGTCGCCGCCCGGTCGAGTATCTGGCCGCTCATCCGGAGGCGGCGCGCGCCATCGGCGAAGAGATCGAGCTGGCGATTGCCGCCGGCGACCGTCCGGCCGCTCAACGGCGCCTGCTTCGCCTGCGGCTCGGCGGCAAGGAGCGCGCTCTTTCGCTCGCCACGCGCAAGCTTGCCGATCCGGCTACCGGGGCCGCTTATCTCGCTCTGGTCATCGATGACATTGGCCCCCTCCTCGCGGACATCGCCTCTCTCCCCGCACTGCAGGCGCACACCGAGAAGATGGCCACTCTCGGCGATCTTCTCTCCGGTGTGGCGCACGAGATCAACACACCGCTCGGTGCACTGAACTCGAATCACGACATCTTCATGCGATCGACCATGAAGCTGCGGGAGCTAACGGGCCGACTCGACGATGAGATGCGACCCGCCTTCGATCGCATCATTCAGGTTTTCGATGAGCTCAATCGGGTGAATGCGGACGCGCTGCGCCGCATTCTCAAGCTGGTGGGGGGACTGCGCAGCTTCGCCCGGCGCGAAGAGGGCATCGAAAGAGTCGACATCCATGACCGCATTGACGACAGCCTTGCGCTCATCGAGCACCAGACCAAGAACCGAATCGAAGTGGTCCGCCAGTACGGCAAGGACGTGCCGGAGATGAGCTGCATTCCCAACCTGGTTAGTCAGGTGTTCCTCAACATTCTGGTCAACGCCGTGCATGCCATCGAAGGGAAGGGGAGAATCACCATTCGCACCGGCCGTCAGCAGGGAGGGATGATCCGAATCGACATCACCGACACCGGCCGCGGGATCCCGTCCGAGATCATCGGCCGCATCTTCGAACCGGGATTCACGACCAAGCAACGGGGAACCGGGACGGGGCTCGGCCTCCCCATCTCCCGGCGGATCGTCGACCGGCACGGAGGCCGTATCGAGGTCGAGAGTCAGGTTGGAAAAGGCTCGACCTTCAGTATCATTCTTCCCGAGAGATGCCCCGAGGCCGGGCAGCCCGGCGAGGAAGGTAACCCAAGGTAATGAGCAAGCAACTCTACCGGATCCTGCTCCTGGATGACGAGGAGATCGTCACGACGAGCATCAAGTCATTCCTCAACCTCGAGACCGAGTACGAGGTGGTCGCCTTCAATTCACCCGAGCGGGCGCTCGAGTTCGTGCGGCAGAACCCAGTCGATCTGGTGGTGTCCGACTTCCTGATGCCGGACATGGACGGGATCGCCTTCCTAGGCGAAGTCAAGCGCTTGCAGCCGCAAGCGGTTCGCGTCCTGCTCACCGGCTATGCCGACAAGGAGAATGCGATCAAGGCCATCAATGACGTCGGCCTCTACCAGTACATCGAAAAGCCGTGGGACAACGCCGATCTGCGTCTGATCATCGAGAACGGGCTGGAGAAACGCCAGCTCCTCTCGCGCCTGCAAGAGAAGATCGCCGAGGTCGAGCGCGCGCACGAGGAGCTTCGTGAAGTTCAGACCCAGATCATGAAGGCCTTCGTTTGACCTGTCCGGCGCCGACCTCAGGGAGCATGAAGATGACCGATCTCACCCAAGCTTCTTGTGTGCCTTGCCGCGGCGGCATCCCGCCGCTCACTCGCGAGGAAATCGCCCCGCTCCGCTCCCAGGTCTCCGAATGGGAGGTGGCCGAGCGGGACGGGATCCTCTATCTCACCCGCGA
>JBIOUT010000417.1:0-21063 GCA_044867365.1 Candidatus Eiseniibacteriota bacterium
AAGGGTGAGGCGTCTATTGAACTGCGGCCGGATGTCCGGGTCAACCCCCCCCGGTGGTCTGGATCAGGCGGCGCGGCGGGCTTGGGCGGCTCGCGGTTCGAATCAACCGCACGCGGCTCGAATCAACCGCGCTCGGCGACGGGGACCCAGTGCTGGCCGTGCTTTCCGGTGTAAATCTGCTCAGGACGATAAATTCGATTGTCCTTAAGCTGCTCGAGCCAATGGGCGAGCCAGCCGGACGCCCGGCCGATGGCGAAGATGGGAGTGAAGAGATCCTGCGGGATTCCCATCTTGGCGTAAACCGATCCCGAATAGAAATCGACGTTGGGAAAGATCCCTCTGGCGCCGAGGCGGTCGGCCGCCACTCGCTCCACTTCGAGGGCGAGGTCATAGAGGGGCTCGCGCCCCGAGCGCTGGAACAGCCGCTCGGCAAGCCGCTGCAGGATCACCGACCGTGGATCCTTGACGTGGTAGATCCGATGGCCGAGGCCCATGATCTTTTCCTTGCGTGCGAGGATGGCGTCGATGGTCGGCGCCACCCGATCGGCGGTTCCGATCTGGCGCAAGAAATCGAGGACCCGCTCGTTGGCGCCGCCGTGGAGCGGTCCGCCCAGAGAGCCGATGGCCGCCGAGACCACGGCGTACGGATCGGCGAGGGTCGAGCCGACGACGCGGGCGGAGAAGGTGGAAGCATTCATGGTGTGGTCGGCGTGGAGGATGAGCGCCACATCCATGATCCGCGCCACTTCGGGGTCGGGCTCCTGCTCGGTGAGCATGTAGAGGAGGTTGGACGCGTGGCTCAGATCGTCTCGCGGCCGCACATCCTCATCGCCGTGCCGCATTCGATGATAGGCGGCAACGATGGTGGGCAGCTTGGCGATGATCCGCACCACCGAGACGTAGCGCACATCGGGATCGTTGACATCCTTGGCGGGATAGAACATGCCGAGGGCGGCGACCGCCGCCTGCAGGGCATCCATGGGATGGCCGTGCTCGGGCAGCTGCTTGAGAATGTCGACGATCCGATACTTGAGCCGGCGGTGGTGCGTCAGATCGGCGACGAAACGCTCGAGCTCCGCAGCGGTGGGCAGCTTGCCGAAGAGGAGGAGATACGTCACCTCCTCGAAGGTCGAATGCTCGGCGAGCTCCTGGATGGGGATGCCCCGGTATTCGAGGATGCCTCGCTCGCCGTCAATGAAGCTGATCGCCGACTGGGCACAGGGGACCCCGGCCAAGCCGGGCACATAGGGGATGCCTCCGGCGGGCGGAGCTTGGGTGTTCTGAGTCGTTTGCATCGCCTTGTCACTCAACCACGCTTATCGGACACGACTGAACAATCTAGCTAGACCCGTCATTGGGGTTCCCTGCATCCGACCGAGGGGAGGTGGCCGCCGATGGGAACGTCGGCCGCGGCGCGGATGCCAATGCCTCAGGATGACCGAAACGAGGCGAAAATGCTACCATCCGCTTCCCTCCCCTGCCTAGAGATTCACGGGGCCGATGGCCCTTCGAGGAGACCTACCATGGGCAAGCTTGTCGCCGACATCCAAGCCATCCGCCGCCGGGCCAGGAGCCATATGGAACGCGGGGCGGTGACCGAGAGCTATAAGGCCAACGTCGACGAGGTCGTCCAAGTCCTCAACGATGCCCTCGCCACCGAGATCGTGTGCGTTCTTCGCTACAAGGCGCATTATTTCATGGCGACCGGCATCGATGGTCAGGCGGTTGCCGATGAATTCGCTCAGCACGCCACCGAAGAGCAGCAACATGCCGACATGATCGCCGAGCGGATTACCCAGCTCGGAGGTGAACCCAACTTCAATCCCGAGGGCCTTTCTGAACGGAGCCACAGTGAGTACTCCGAGGGCGATACGTTGCTGAAGATGATCGAGGAGAACCTGGTCGCCGAGCGGATCGCCATCGAGTCTTATTCCGAGATCATCCGCTGGCTGGGTAACGACGATCCGACATCGAGGCGAATGATGGAGGAAATCCTCAAGATGGAGGAGGAGCATGCCACCGACCTCGCCAACCTCCTCGAGGCGATGGGTCCCGATCATCCGGTGCGCCGCTCCAGTGCGGTCCCCGCCGGAAGTCGGAGGTGATCAATGCAAAGCTTCCGTTCTCTTGCCCTCATCATCGCTTTGTCCACCGCGCTGAGTTTGGCGGGCTGTGCCAAGGAACGACAGGCAGGAGCCAACCCGGAGGCCGAGGGAGCGAAAGCGAAGGGGGCGGCGGGTGAATCGCCTGCGGCTGCGACCGGAGTCCTGTCCGAGGAGGGTTTCAAGGCTTTGCATCAGCTCAAGACCGAACCGGCGCCCCCGGCCCGCGGGACGATGATCGAGATCGCCGGCGAGCGTGCGTATCTGACCCTACCGGAAGGCGCTAAGCCACCGCTCCCCGGGATCGTCGTCATCCATGAGTGGTGGGGGCTCAACGATCACATCAAGCATTGGAGTGATCGATTGGCAGCGGACGGCTACGCCGCCATTGCCGTCGATCTCTACCGCGGACATGTCGCCGACAACCCGGACAGCGCCATGACCTACATGCGGTCAGTGGACACAAACCGCGCCATCGAGATCATGAAAGCCGCCGATGCCTTTCTGGCCAGCGATCCCCGCATCATGGCGCCGCGCCGTGGATCGATCGGGTGGTGCTTCGGAGGTGGGAAGTCCCTCCAACTCGCGCTCAACGCTCCCGACTTGAACGCGGCCGTCATCTATTACGGTCTTCCTCTGGTCACCGATCCTGCGCAGCTCAAGTCGATCAAGGCCGCGATCCTCGGTAACTTCGGCAACAAGGATCAAGCCATCCCACCGAAGATGGTCGATCAGTTCGAGGCGGCGCTGAAGACGGCCGGGGTCGAGCACGAGATCTACCGCTACGACGCCGATCATGCCTTCGCCAATCCCTCGCGAGACAGCTACCACGAAGCGGACGCGGCGAAAGCTTGGCAGCGGACCCGCACCTTCCTCGCCAAGCACCTGAAAGCAGCGAAGTAGCTCCGCGCGTGAAGTATGGCGTCCGGGCGACGGGAGCGTCCGTGCCGGGGATCGCTTGTCGCCGGCGCTCCGGGAATGCGCTCGCTGGCTTAGCTCCGGCGGGATCCGGATCATGGTGCGCAAGCATGGATCAGCCGTCCGCCGTCGAATGCGCCTGCGAGCGCATTCCCCTCGCCCGGCTCCAAGCGATGTTAGGGACGGTCGCTGAGGGCGCGGCGGGCGAGCTCGCTCTGCGGATCGAGCTCACGCAGTCGTTCGGCGAAGCGGCGGGCAGTTTCGCGGGGACCATGCGTCAGGGCGAGCTCGACGAGAGCTTGGTGCGCATCTCGGTTATCCCGCTCGAGTAGGCAAAGAGCTTCGTAGGTGCGGACAGCGAGGGCCGCATTTCCGGCGTCTTTGTAGAGGCGAGCGAGACGTTCGAGCGTCTCCGGCGCGAAGGGGCGCAGTGCCAGGCCCCGCTCGAGCGCGAGCGCCTCGATCTCGTCGAGCCCGTTGTCCTTGGCGAGCTGAGCGAGGGAAATCAGATCATCGTACGGAGATTCCCCGACTGACGCTGCTTCGGCGAGCATGGTGCCAGCTTCGACGAGACGTCCGGATCGCCGGTGGACCTCGGCGAGCTTGCGGTAGGGCTCGGGGTCCGCCGGATAGAGATGGATCGCCTGTTCGAGATAGCCGATCGCCGCTTCGTCCTCGCCCAGCTCGGCGTAGACCATCCCCAGATCGCGCAGAACGAGGTAGTTCGGTGGTCCCTGACCGGCGACCTTCTCGAGCTCGGTGGCGGCGGCGACCGTCTCACCCTCGCGGAAGAGGGCTTCGCCGAGAATTCGCCGCGCCATCACGTGAGTCGAATCGGCCTCGAGGACGGCGAGCGCTTCGCTCACCGCCGTTTCGAGCTCGCCGGCCTGGAGCCATTCCTCGGCCATCAGCGCCCGCGCCTCGAGATCGCCGGGATGCGACGACGATTGCTGCACTCGTTCCTGAAGTCGCTTCGCCGAAGCGAGAGGCCAGATGGGAATCTCCTTGATGTGATCGCGCAGGGTCGAATCGACCTCCGCCGCCCAGCCCGCCTCCGAAGTGCCGAGATGCGCGGCGATGGCCTGGGCGGTCGAGCGCCCGGCGGCATAGTCGTCGAGAATGGCGAGCACGGTGGGAAAGCCTCCGTGATGATCGATGAGGCGGCGGACGGCGAAAGCCGCTTCGTAATAGGCGAGCGAGCGTTGCATCGGACTCTTGGCCCGAGTGAAGCCGTGGTCCAGCTCGACGAAAGGAATGAGCTCGCCTTCGGCCAGCGCCCAGCGCGCGAGCCGGTCCTTTTCGAGAGTGGCGGGTGATCCTTCGAGAACGACGGACAACCCCTCGGTGAACCAGAAGGGGACCTGCTTGGCCGTCCGCGTGAGAGCGAGAACATGCCCGAACTCGTGCCGGGTGATGGTCTGCCAGTTGATGTTTCCTTTCCACAATCGCGGTGAATCCATGGCGATGACCGGTCCGAAGCAAGCGGCCGGGATGCCCTCGATTCCGGGAAGGCCGATCAAGCGCGCCGACAGGAGCTCGGGCTCGGCGAAGACCTCGACCATGGTCTTCACTTCGGGGGTGAAGCCGAATCGCTTGCAGAGGTCGTTGTAAACCGATTCGAGATAGGGGCCGAGGAGCGGAGCAAACGGCATGTCGGCATCGGCCAATCGGAGGGTGAAATGCGCCGTCTCGACCCGCCGATAACCGGCAAGCTTCTCGAGCAGGAGCCGCATGTTGTAGGTGCGGATGTTGTAGCGATCGAGCGCGAAGCCGCGGTCGAGCCATTGGGCCGCTTCTTCCTCTCGCCCATCGCGCATGGCGGAAAGCCCGAGGGCGTTGGCGGCGCCGGCGTTATCCGGATCGACGGCAAGCGCCCGCTGATAGTAATCGCCCGCTTCGCGGTAGCGGCGTAACCGTTCGAGAACGTCGCCGATCGTGACATAGACCTCGGCATAATGCGGCGCCTCGGCAAGGATCGCCGACGCTTCACGCTCGCTCCCTTCTCGATCTCCGCTCAAGAGCAGGACCGCGGCCTGCAGGCTCCGCAACTCCCGAAGCCCGGGGGCTACTGCAAGCGCCGTATCGATGGATGAGGACGCAGCACGGAGATCCTTGTCGATGAGCTGGATCGACGCCAGGACTGCACGCGCTCCCGGCTGGCGAGGGTTGACAGCAAGCGCAGCACGGCACGCTTCCTCCGCGCCTCGATAGACGCCGTCCGCCAAATTGCAGTGTGCGATGAGGAGCAGGGCCTCGGGGTTCTGCCGCCATGCGAAGAGGACCGGCCCGAGAGCGGACCTCGCGAGCTTGGTCTCGTGTTTCTCGAGCAGAAGCGCGGCGGCAAGAAGTCTCGCCTGGTCGTTGCTGGGGTCGAGCGCCGCTGCACGTTCGAAGGAGTTCTTGGCCTCCTGGAACGCCCCTCGCCCCCAGGCGGCGCGTCCGGCGGAGACAAAGATGGGGGCGGCGGCGGCAGTCGAATCGGCCGGATTGGGGGCCGGCACCTCCCGGCAATGATTGCGCTCGTCTTCCCGCTCGCCGCGTCCGGCCGCGAGCGCTGCGAGCCCGAGATGGAGCGAGGCCAGGGCGGTGGAGGGCGCACCGCGGTGGGCGGCGAGCGCGGCGTCGAGAAGCGTGCGGGCCGCCTTCTCTTCGCCGAGGTCCGTCCAGAACTCGGCGGTCGCGGCGATCAGGCGCGGGTCGGCGTCAGGCTTCACCTTGCCGGCCAGCGCCCGCGCTTCCTCGTAACGCCCGGAGAGGTCATAGGCTTGCAAGGCGAGAAGGCGCGCGACATCTGCAATCTCGCCCTTGGCCTCGAGCAAGGAAGACAACTTGAGGAGAGCAGCGGCCGTGTCACCCTGGCGGATCGAAGCGCGCGCCGCAGCGAGAACCGAATCCGGCGCCGCCGAGTCGGCGGCGATCGCCGGCGCCGCGACGGAGATTGCAAAGGAAGCGAACCCCAGTCCGGCGATCGCGGTCGCCGCGAGGCTTAGTTTGAGCTTGGTCAATCGTGGAGCAGCACCACTTTGGCGTGCTGCGCTTGCCCGCCCTCCCCCGCCTCGAGGAGGTAGACTCCGGGCTCGAGCCGCCTCCCCGCCGCATCCCGCCCGTTCCAGGTTCGAGAGCCCCCGGTCGTGGCCAGCGTCTCGACCAGCCGGCCCGCGACATCGTAGATTCGAATGCGCTCGCCGTCGGCTCCGCGCAATGAGGCGGTGTGGACAAAGGGATTAGGGCAGGCGATGAACGTTTCGGGGGCGGGCGGCTGCTCGTTGCCAGATGTCGTCACCTGATGCTCGTAGATCAAGGTCGGTGGGCCGCCGAGCGAACCCTCGACCTCCCAGTAGATCTCATCCACGCCGTCGCGATCGCCGTCGGCGCAGACGACCCCGTTCATGATTGTGACCGGCTGGGGCACGTGAGCGATCTCGGCGTAAGTCCCGACGCCGGTCGCCTTGTAGACGTACATATCGTAAGCCGCCTCGATGACCAGCTCGTCCACTCCGTCGCCGTCCACATCTCCGGTGGCGTTGAACGGAACTCCGAAATAGCCGTTGACGATCGTGATCGTCTGCACCGGAACGTAGACATTGTCGCCGGCCGCTTCGTAGATGCTCGTGACATAGCCCGTAGCGCCGCTCGATCCTCCTACCACGAATTCGGGCTTTCCGTTCCCATCCATGTCATGCCCCAGAGACACGGCATAGGCGTTGAAGGTTCCAAGGTTGGTGGAGAAGCTCTCGACGTAGGAGTTGTCGCCCACGCTCTCGAAAACCGCCACCTTTCCGTTGAGGGTGGATGTAGCGATCTCGGGCCGGCCGTCGCCGTCGAAGTCGGCGACCACCTTGGGTCCGCCGGCGCCGTCCGGCTCGAGCAAAGTTTGGTAGACGAGGGCGTAGGCGTCGTTGCCGGTGTTCTCGAATATCATGAGATAGCATGGCCCGCCGAACGAGTTGCGGGTGTGCAGGATCTCGGTGCGGCCGTCGCCGTCGGCATCGGCGAACGTCGCGTAGCCGACGACGTTGGTCATCGCCGCCGACTGCCAGGCCAATCGATTGGGATACTGGTCCACCCCCTTCGATTCGTAGACGTAGAGCCAGTAGCTCCATTGTCCCATGAGGTCGGAGAGGCCGTCTCCGTCAGCATCGGCGAGACCGTAAGGAATGAGGGCCGGCCCTTGCTCGACTTCGCTGTACGCGTGTCCTCCCGGCGTCTCGTAGACCCGGTAAGTGAAGGTGGTGTTCGACCCCACCGTCTCACGAATGTAGAGAGCCATCTCGAGCAAACCGTCATGATCCGAATCACCGAAAGCCATGCTCTGGTAGAGATGCGGAGGGGCCTCGCCCACCACATCGAGATCGAGCGTTCCCCGAGCCTCGGTCGATGGTGCCGGGTTGACCGGGAGGGGTTGTGCTCCAACGCAGGAAATCAGCCCCGACGGGCCGCGTAGCGGGGGCAGGGGATTGGCGGCGGGGGAGGGCCGGGCGGCCATGACGCCGGCGGCGGTCAGCAAGACGGCGAGCAAGGCGATCATGGGAGCCTCCATGGCGGGGATAACGCGCGAATAAGGACGCACATTCAAGGATAGCATCGCTTCCGGCTCGGCGGCATGGGCGGCTCGAGCTGTGCCAGAATCTAGGGGATGCTTGCCAAGACTGCCATCAACCCCGCTCTCCTCCGACTATCGTGCTTCGCCTGCGCCACGGCGCATGATCCGTCGCAGCTGCAATCGACCTGCCGTGGCTGTGGGCTGCCGCTCGGCGCCGAGTACGACCTCGCCGCCTCCGGGATCGACCGCCGCCGGCTTGGGGGACGGGTGACTTCCCTGTGGCGTTATCACGAAGTCCTGCCCCTCGACCCCGAATCGGCGGTGACTCTGTTTGAAGGATGGACGCCGCTCATCCAGGTCGGCGAACGGTTGTGGATCAAGGACGAGGCGCGCAATCCCACCGGCTCGTTCAAGGCTCGAGGAATGAGTGTGGCGGTGTCGATGGCCCGCGCCCTGGGCGCCCGGGCGCTCGCCGCTCCTTCCGCCGGCAATGCCGCCGGGGCGCTGGCCGCCTACGGAGCGGCGGCGCGCCTGCCGGTGCTCGTCGTCATGCCCGACGACACCCCGAAGGCGTTCGTCGAAGAATGTCGCCTCTATGGCGCCGAGGTCGAGCTCGTTCCCGGCACCATCGCCGATGCGGGTCGCTGGCTTCGCGAGCACGGACCACCCCAAGTCTTCGATCTCTCCACCTTGCGCGAGCCTTACCGCGTGGAGGGTAAGAAGACGATGGCCTATGAGCTCTATGAGCAGTTCGACGGAGAATTGCCCGACGTCATCATCTATCCGACCGGCGGCGGCACCGGACTCGTCGGCATGTGGAAAGCCTTCGACGAGATGGAGACGCTGGGCTGGATCGGCAGCGAGCGGCCGCGTCTTGTGTGCGTGCAGGCGGCGGGCTGTGCGCCGGTGGTCGCCGGATTCGAAGCGGGAGCGGAGCGAACCGAGCCATGGAAGGAGCCGCGGACCGCGGCGCTCGGGCTCCGGGTCCCCTCCCCGATCGCCGGCTTCGTATGCCTGCGCGCCCTGCGCGAGACGCGGGGAACGGCGCTGGCGGTTGCCGAGGATGAAATCGGGCCGGCGACCCGGGAATGCGCCTCGATCTCCGGTCTCGACATTTGCCCGGAGGCCGGAGCGGCTTGGGCGGCCTTCAATCGGTTAAGGGCGGTCGGCTGGATCAAGACCGGCGAGAGAACCGTCGTCTTCAACACCGGCACCGGGCTCAAGTACCGGTGAGCACTGCCTCGAGGCCCTGAAGCTTCCGGCGTTCGCGGATCGTGACGCCCGCCCGCCGTAGCAAGTCCACAAGCTCCTCCGCCCCCCGCCTGTTGACAAGATAGAGATGCGGTCTTCCGCCGGGATGCGACGCCTCGGCAATCTCCTCCTCGATCGACTGGCGCGCCGGCAGTCCCACCGTCGAGGGTGATGCCTTGGACCAGGTCACCAACTCGAGATCGCTCCGAGCATAAAAAGACAGGCCAAAGTGCGGACGGCCTTCATCGATAACCACCACGACGACATGGCTCGGCGGAGCCAGCGATCGATAGAGACGGCGGGAATCCTGATCGCTAGGCCAGAATGCCAATCCGAGGCGTCCCGCCAGCAGAACGACAATCCACAATGCCAGCCAGGGCATCCATGAGCCAGGGGGAGATGAGGCCGGGCTCGAATGGAGCTGGATCAGGCCGCGGGCCGTCGCGGCGGCAAGGGGGACAAAGAGCGGAAGCACGTAGAGCGGCAGTCGCGAGCGAACCGCGCAGAAAATCACGAGCGGAAGTAGAAAACTGAGGGCGAGAAGAAGCCAGGGCGGCCGTGTGCGAATGGCAGCAGGGATCCCTTGCTCGCCTGCCGCGGCGCGTGCTTGCCGCCAGAGTCGCGGCCAGAGGACGCACCATGGCAACGAGCCGGCAACGAGAACGGGGCTATAAATCACCAGCGGCCCGTACCATTGGGGATTGCGATGGTGGTGGCCGGCCACTCGCCCGATGACCTCGCTCCCCAAGAAATAGTCGAGGAGGCCCGGATTCCCGCGGATCACGATCAGATACCAGGAAAGCCCGATCACCGCGAAGAGAGCGAGGCCGGTCAGGTTGAGAACCGGCGCCGAGCCGCGCCGGCGGCCCGCCTTCGTCATTCGAAAGATGAGCATCGCCGGCAAGAAGATGAGACCCGGCGGTCCCTTGGTGAGAAAGGCCAGCCCAAAAGCGGCTCCGGTCAACGCCGGCCATCCCCATCTCCCACCTCGACGCTCGGCGGTGAAGCCCCGCCAGGAGGCGTAGAGGGCGATCGCCTCCCAGAGCACAAGCAGAGTGTCGGGAGTGGCGACATTGGCGCCAACGAATGGAGTGAGCGATGTCGCGTAAATGAGCCCGGTCCAGAGCCCGGTCCGCCGGTCCCACAGACGAGCGCCGAAAGCGGCAACGACCATCACCGCGGACGCATAAGCGAGCGAGAGAAAGAGCCGAACCGCCCATTCGTTACGGCCGAAGGCGGAGATTGAAGCGGCGATGCACCAGTAGGTGAGCGGAGGCTTGGTGAAGTGCGGTTGACCGCCGAGTCGTGGGGTGACGAGATCGCCATTTGCGAGCATCTCGCTCGCGACCTGGGCGAGCCGTCCCTCGTCCGGATCCCATAACCCACGCGTGCCCTGGTAGGCAAAGCCCAGAAACAACGCCAGGGCGGCAAGCCCCACCCATGACGTTTGCTCGCGCCGCAGGCCGCCGCTCCTGGCGAGAACCGTCACCGCGGCGCCTGCCGCAGGCGCGCCAGAGTCTCGCGTGCCATCGTCTGGTCGGGATCGAGCTCGAGGGCATGAGCGAGATGAGCGAGGGCCGCCGACGTGTCGCCGATCGCCGCCGCCGCCACGCCCGCCCCCGCCTCCGCCTCGGCATCCTCGGGATTGAGCACGAGCGCGGCGCGGTAAACGGCGAGCGCCCGATCAGGCCATCCCGCCTGGAGCGCCAGGCGCCCGAGATCGCGCTGCGCCTGAGTCACGACGTCCCGGAAGAGAACCGGGTCGCCGCGAGTGGCGAGCCGGAGCTCGGCTTCAGCCTCGCCCAGATCGCCGCGCTCGAGCGCGATCCGCCCGAGCCACGCATGCGGCCCGGGATTGCCGGGGTCGAGCTGAGCCGCCTCGTCGAGCATCTCCTCCGCCTTCGCCGGATTCCCCTTCGTCATGTAATAGACCCCGAGATCGAGAAAGCTGAGGGCCTGTGAACCGAACACCGCCGGCTGGAGACCGTAGGGATCGGCATTGAGCGCAATCATCAAGACCGGAACCGCGATGACTGCCGTTCGCGGTCGAGGCCGCCTCCATAGCGCCAGTGCGGCGTAAGCGGCAAAGAGAAGCAGGATGGGAACCACCGGAAGTCGAAAGCGCGCGCAGACGAAGAACAGAACGATGGACAGCATATAAGTGGCCACGAAGGCGATGAGCGGCACCACCCGATATCCGAGCCGCCGAATCGCCAACCCCATTCCGACGAGCGCAAGCGGCCCCACCAGGCCAAAGGGCATGTACACCCCGTGATGCCAGAGGAGGAGGCGAAGGGGCAGGGAATAGCGGCGCAGGAAATAGATGTGCTCGTTGTTCGATATCTCGGCGCCCCACCAGAAGAGATAGATCTTGCGCACGAAGAGTGCGGCGGCCCTCATCGGTTCGCCGCGAATGAACTTCAGCCCCTCCTCCTTCCAGTAATCGGAGACTTCCGAAGGACGAAGCGGCCGCTTGTGAGCCTGCTCGGCGAGGGCAACCGCGTCGTCGTGGCCGCCCCACCAGGTGGCTCGGGTTCCCGGGACGATGGCGGTGAAGCCGTCGGATCGCGGGTTGTTGCCGATATAGAAGTTGACTCCGCCCTGGGTCGAGATCGGTACGAAGTCATGGCCGACGACAAGGTTGTGGAGCGTGACCGGCGCGATCGCCAGGATCAGGCCCAAGGCGATGAACGCCGCCTTGGTACGCGCGCGAAGCGCCGACTTGCCCGCTCCGCGCCGGTCGCGTGAGAAGGCATTGACGAGGGGCAGCACCACGACATAGGCGAGGATATTGGGGCGGGTGATGGCGGCAAGACCGAAGAGGAGCCCGGTTGCGAACCATCCCCGCCGGCTCGGGTGATCGAGAGTCCGGAGCTGCTGCAGGAGCCCGGCCATGGCGAGCACCATGAAGGTCCCCTCGAGAATGAGATCTCCCTCGTAGCGGAGCGCGAGCGGGTAGACCGCGGCAATGGCTCCAGCGATGACTGACGCTCGCTCGCCCAAAGTGCGCCGGCCGATCCTCATCACCAGCACGACTGTCACCACCCCCATCGCGAGCTGGGCGGCGCGCGCGAAAGCGATCGACCCACCCGAGATCGCATAGAGTCCGCCCAGGAGATAGGCGTAGAACGGCGCCCGGAAGAAGGGACCATCGAAGGTGAGATCGCCGCCGGCGATTCTGCGCGCCCAATCGTCATGATAGCGGGGGTCCATGCGAGGCACGGCGAACAAAGGATCGTTGAGCATCCCGGCGAAGTGCACGGCACGGACGGCGAGAGCGAGGGCGATGACCCAGAACTCGGCCTTGGGCAGCCGGTCGAGACGAAGCGACCTCAACGGGCGTCCTCGACCGGTGTCACGAGCAGCTTCTCCATCCATCGCTTGCGAACGAAGCGGTGTCGAATCACGAGGGCCAACCCGACGATCCAGATGAGAGCGGCGACCCAGCCGCCTACCACCCCCTGCCCCAAGCGCACGCAAAGCAACCATACGAGCGGCACGAAGACCATCCACGACATGACGATCGAGGCGACCATCGGGAAGCGGGTATCCCCCGCCCCACGCAATGCCCCCGAGAGCACCAGATTGGTGGCGTCGAACACCTGGAACATGGCGGCGATGATCAGGAGCTTCGCCCCCATGGCCACCACCAGCGGATCGCGGTTGAAGATCGCAATCAGCTCGCGCCTACGGGCGAAGAAGATGACGCCCATGACCGCCATGAACACGACCGCCAGCCGCAGCGCGCTCTGGGCGCTGCGGAGCGCCGACTGGCGATCGCCGGCACCCAGGTACTGGCCGACGAGGGTGGTTGCCGCGACCGAAATACCGTACCCCGGCATGAAGGACACATGACAGACGGCGATCGCCACCTGATGAGCGGCGGCCTGCACCTCGCCGAGCCGGGCGACAAACGTGGTGAAGACGGTCCAGGATCCCATTTCGAGGACCCATTGGATGCCGACGGGAAGGCCGACGCGCCCGAGCTTGATCAGCTGGCGCCGCCGGGGCGGCACGATTGCTCGCTCGAGGTGTCCCTCTCTGAGTCCCCGGCGTTCCGAGATCACGAACAGGATCGCCGCCTGGACGAAGCCGGCGATGATCGTGGTCAAAGCAGCGCCCGGGACTCCCAGGCGCGGGAATCCGAGATTGCCGAGAATGAGGCAGTAGTCGAGAAAGATGTTCACGCCGTTGGCGATGAACGTCACTACCATCGGCGTTCGCGTATCGCCCACTCCGCGCAGGTAGCCTTCCAGGGCATAGGTGAAGAACACTCCACCGGCACCGAGAAGCCGGATGCGAAAGTAATCGACGGAAGGCTGTAGCAGCTCGGGAGCCACATGCAGCGCGCCGAAGATCGGAGTGGCGAAGAATCCGACTAGAGCGGCAGGAAGCGCAGCCAGAAGACCCAGATAGAGCCCTTGCCAGGTCATTTCCCCAGCGCCGCGCAACGATCGCGCGCCGACATGCTGAGCAACGAAGGTCTGCACTGCGCTCAGCGTGCCGATGATGAAAGAGAGGATGGTCCACGCCACCGCCCCGGAAAACCCCACCGCTCCCTGCTCGGCGGAGCCCAGCCGCCCGACGAAGAAGGTGTCGCTAGTCCACATGAGAGTGACCGAGAGCATGCTCACCACGGCCGGAGCGGCAAGCAAGGCGACCTCCCGAATCGACCCGCGGGCGGCGACGTGCGCGACCGTCCCTGCGTCCTCGGGTGGGCTTGGGCGGCGATCGAGGGCCGGAACGGCGGATTCGGGACCAGCGAGGGTATGACTCATCGGAGATCAAGAAAGGCGGCGGTGGAAGGGTACGATGACTTGCCCGTCCCCGTCTGCTAGATTGAGGCCTCGGATTTCATTCGGTCCATCAAGATTCCTATGCAAGCCGTTATCGAGCTACTGCGGGTTATCCTGCCGGTTGCCTACGCGCTCGTGCTCGCCAGTTACGTCGGGATCTTCATCCGCGACGACCCTCTGGCCCAGCGCTTCGCCACCCGGGGGCTTGTGGCTGCGGTGAGCTTGCACGCAGCAACTTTGGTGCTGCGCGCACTCGTCCTTCATCGCCATCCAATCGCCAGTCCCCTGGAGTCCCTGACGTTCATCGCCTTTGCCGTGGCCGTCGTCCACCTGGTGGTCGAGGCCACCCACAAGAACCAGGGTGCCGGAGCCTTCATCATCGCGGTTGTCTTTGTCTTCCAGCTCATCGCCTCGGCATTCGCCCGTCCGGTCGTGGTCGAGAATCCGATCCTCCGCTCGCCATGGTTCGGCCTCCATACCGGCTCCGCCATCCTCGGGTATTCGGGTTTCGCGGTCTCGGCCGCCTATGGTCTGCTCTTTCTTCTCCTTTACCGCGAGCTCAAGGCCAGCCGATTCGGGCGACTCTATGAACGCCTGCCCTCGCTCGACGTTCTCTCCCGCATGACCATCGGCGCCGCCGGCGTGGGGTTGGTCTTTCTGTCGATCGCAATCGCCGCCGGCATCGTCTGGTCGTCGATGCTGGTCATCGATCCCTGGCGCGACCCCAAGTTCGTGGTCACCGTCCTCCTCTGGGTCGTGTATGCGCTTTGCGTGGGTGCGCACTACTTGCTGGGATGGAGTGGTAGGCGGGTCGTCTATTTCTCGCTCATTGGATTCACCATCATGATCTTCTCGATGGCGGTCGTGAACCTTTTCTTCCGCTCATTCCATAGCTTCGCAAACGGCGAAGCGCTGCAACCGGCAGGTTGATCCGGAGACCGGCGACGATGGCGAAGTTCGAGGATCTGGCCCCGAGAGCGGCGGAAGCGGAATCCGCCCGTGTCCTCACCCTGGTCGGGGTCAATCACCGCTCGGCGAGCCTTGCCGAGCTCGAAGACGCCGCCCTCGATGAGGCTGGAATGCGGCGCGCCTTCGCCGCGATCTCCGCCGACCCTCGCATCGCCGAGGGCGCCGTCATCTCCACCTGCAACCGCACCGAGATCTACCTTGTCACCCGCGAGCAGGAGGGAGCCGCCGCCACTCTCGGGCGGAGCATTCTGCTCAGCGTCGCCGAAATCGGCGATGACTCGATCTATGTCAAGTTCGGCCGGGACGCCTCCGCTCATCTCTGTCGGCTGGCGGCGGGCATCGACTCGCTCATGGTCGGCGAGGTGCAGATTCTGGGGCAGGTGAAGCAGGCTCTCCTCTTCGCCGCCGAGCAGCATGTCGCCGGGCCGATTCTCGGCAAGCTCTTCGCCACCGCCTTCCGCGCCGGCAAGCGGGCGCGGAACGAGACCCGGATCAGCGAAGGGGCGGTGTCGCTGAGCTACGCCGCCCTCGGCCTGGCACAGAAGATCTTCTCGGATCTGAGCGAGTGCGCCGTGCTGGTGGTCGGAGCGGGAGAGGCGGGGACCCTCGCCGCCCGGCATTTCGCCGAGGCGGGAGCGGGCTCGCTCATCATCGCCAATCGCTCTCCGGAGCCGGCGGCCAAGCTCTCCGCCCAGGTCGGCGGCCGGCCGGCGCCGCTCGACGAGCTCGGTGAGATGCTCGCCCTCGCCGACATCGTGGTCACCGCAGCGGCCAGCCAGGCGCCGCTCGTCACCCGTGAGCTCGCAGCCAGCGCCAAGGCGCGGCGCGGCAATCGCTCGCTCGTGTTCATCGACATCGCCATGCCGCGCAACGTCGATCCCCGGGTCAATCAGCTCGAGGGAGTATTCGTGCACGACATGAGCGCCCTCGAATCGATGGTGGCCAAGAATCTCGAGCGCCGCCGGCGAGAGATCCCGCGCGTCGAGGCCATCGTCGCCGAAGAAGTCGACCGCCACGACCGTTGGGAGCGGTCACTCGGAGCCGGCTCGACCATCCGTGATTTACGGGAGCGATTCGAAGCCATCCGCCGGCGAACGATCGCCGATTGGCGTGGCAAGGTTGCGCCGGACGAGCTCGAGCTCATCGATCAGGCGACCCAGGCGACGATCAAGAGACTCCTGCACGTGCCCACCATCCGCATCCGTAGCCCGCGCGAGGAAGCCGGTGATCCCGTCACCCTGCTCGCCGCGGTGCGCGAGCTCTTTGCCCTCGACGAGGAAGACGGCTCGACCCGAGAGAACCGGAGCGACGCCAAGCACCCTCGCCAAGGCCCTCGCCCCCGATCCTGAGCGCAGTCGTCCCATGCCCGGGAATGTTCTTCGCCTGGCCACCCGCCGGAGCCAACTTGCCGGCTGGCAAGCCCGACACATCGCCGAACGCCTGAGCGCCATCCACCCGGGGATGGCGATCGAGCTTGTCGAGGTGGTGACGACCGGCGATCGGACGCGCGACCGGAGACCGTCGCTCATCGGCGAGCATGGCATCTTCACCAAGGAGCTCGAGCATGCGCTCCTCGACGGTCGGGCCGACATCGCCGTCCATAGCCTCAAGGACCTCGAGACCACGCTCCCGCCGGGACTCGCGCTCCTCGCGCTCCCCGAGCGCGCCGATCCCCGGGACGCCGTGGTGAGCCGGAACGGGCGCCGGCTCATGGAGCTGCCTCAGGGGGCAAGGATCGGCACCTCAAGTATTCGCCGGCGAGCGCAGCTTCTTGCGTTACGACCCGACCTCACCTTCGATGACCTTCGCGGCAATGTCCCCACCCGCATCGATAAGCTTACATCGGGGAGCGGAGATCTCGACGCGGTCGTCCTCGCCCTCGCCGGTCTCGAGCGCCTTGGGCTCGGCGGGCGAGTGACCGAGATCCTGGAACCCGACCGTTGCCTGCCCGCCGTGGGCCAGGGAGCGCTCGCCGTCGAAGGGCGGGCCGACAACCCCCGGCTCGACGAGCTCCTCGCCCCCCTCGATCATCCCCCTACCCGCCGGGCAGTCCTCGCCGAGCGCGCCTTCCTTCGCCGACTCCACGGCGGCTGCCAGATCCCCGCCGCGGCCCTTGGCCAGGTGACCGGCGACCTTCTCACTCTCGACGGCCTGGTGTGCTCCCCGGGGGGGGACACCCTCATCCGCGACCAAACCTCAGGGCCCGCCGCTGATGCCGAAGCCATCGGAGCGCGTCTCGCCGAGTCGCTCCTCGCCCGTGGCGCCGATCGGGTCCTAGCGCAGATCGCGCGCGGATAACCGCCCCGGCGCCTCACTCCTCCCTTGCTGATACAATTAATTAACATTGCCTGACGTGGCCGGTTGCAATCGCTCGGAGGAACATCCATGCATCTCGCGCACTCGCCTGGAGCCGCTCAGGTCCCCGCTATCCGCCGGCTCATCCCTTGGCTCGCCTTGCTCTCCCTCTTCGTGTTCCCCATGACCGGCCTGGCAGGACCCACATTCGGATTCCTCGAGGACTTCGCCGACGGCACGACCGCGGGGTTCATCAGCGCGGCCCAGCTCTCCAATCCCGGGACCGGCGGGGTGGGCGGCGTGGGGGACGGGTACCTGCTCATCGTCCGTCCCGATTCCCTCCCCGGCCACCTGGGAGCGCACAATCGCAACCCCGACTACGCCGGCAATTATCTTGCTGCCGGAGTCACGCGGATCGTCTTCCAGCTCAATGACGTCGATAGAAATCAGGCCTTCGAGATCCATCTGGCGATCGGCAACGGCGGCAACTTCTGGCAATACAACACCGGATTCTCTCCGCCCGAGCAGAGCTGGGGCCAGTTTCAAGTCGACCTCACCGACTCGCTCAACTTCAGCCGGATCATCGGGGTGAGTAACTACACCCTGGCCCTCACCACCGCGGATCGCTTGCTCTTCCGCCACGACCTCCCGCCATACACGATGACCCCCGATAACATCAGTGGCGAGCTCGGGATCGACCGCATCTTCTTGACCGGGCCGACGAACGGAATTCCCGACCCTGATCCCAATCCAAGCTCCATCCGACCGATCGTCCTCCTACCGGCGCAACCCAATCCGGCCCGTCCGGCAACCACCATCTCCGCGAATGTTGCTTCTCCATCCGAGGTGAGACTACGCATCGTATCGGTCGCCGGCCGAATCGTTCGCCAGCTGTATGGAGGAACATTGGACGCCGGGCTCCATACCTTCCCTTGGGATGGTCGCGACGAGCGAGGAATGGATGTGAACGGCGGCGTCTATCTGATCGAGCTCCAAGCCGGAGGGCGAACCGAGGTGGGTCGCATCACTCTCTTCCGGTGAGTGAACTTTCGAGCAAGGAACTCTCGGGCAAGCGGATCGCCGTCTCCCGCTCGCGGGAGGAAACGGCGCCCCTCGTCGAGCTCCTCCATCCATTCGGCGCCTCGGTCTGGGCCGTTCCCCTCATTCGCATCGAGCCGCCTCGAGATCCGGCGTTCCTCAACCGAGTCGCAAATGAGCTCGATCGTTACGACTGGGTGGTGATCACCAGCGCCCACGCCGCCCGAGCTCTCGCCCAAGTCCGGGGAACCGCGCCCTGGCCGGACCGGGTTCAAGTGGCGGCAGTCGGTGAAGGCACGTCCCGAACCCTGGCGGAGCTCGGAGTCCGAGTGGCGATGATTCCCGACGAGCCATCCGGCGCCGGCCTCGCCGCCGCGCTTTCAGCGCATGCCCAGGGCGGCGTCGCCGGTTGCCGGGTGCTCTTCCCCCGCTCGAATCGCGCCGGTCGCGCATTGCTCGAAGACCTGCGCGCCGCCGGTGCCGCCGTCGAGGAAGTCGAGGCGTACACGACTCACCTGGATCACGAGCGCGCCAACGAGCTTCTGGCGGCCATTCGCGACCACCAGGTCGACGCGGTCGTCCTCACCAGCCCCTCGAATGCCGAGTCCCTGTTCGGCGCGGCGACTCGCGGGCCCTGGCCGATGTCGATGCTTGCATCGGTGCGAGTCATATCCATCGGGCCGACGACCTCTGCAAAGCTCGTCGATCTCGGACGCCCGCCCGATGCCGAGGCCGCCCGACCCGATGCCCCAGGGATCCTCGAAGCGATCCGCGCCGCACTGCGGTAAGATCGCCCGGTCTCGAGGAACGGAGCTGGATGCCATGAGAACTTCGACCAGGAGCTGGCCACGGACGGCGCCACCGGCGCCTCTTGTCCCGTCCACTGCGGCGCAGGCTCCTGCACGCGCCGCTTCTGAACCATCAGCAGAGGCTCCCTCTCCGCTGCCGGCGGCGGGTCGCTTTCCCACCGTCCGGCCCCGGCGCCTCCGCCGGAACGCGGCGCTTCGTGCCATGGTCCGCGAGACCGCCATTCGTCGCGAGGGGCTTGTCTATCCGCTCTTCGTCTGCCACGGCACCGGGGTGCGGCGCCCGATCGACGCCATGCCCGGTTGCGCTCAGCTCTCGATCGACTTCCTGGTCGCCGAAGCCCGCGCCGCGCACGCCGCCGGCGTTCCCGCGGTCATTCTCTACGGCATTCCCGAGGGCAAGGACGCGCGGGGGAGCGAGGGATACGCCGATGAAGGAGTCATCGCCCAGGCCATCCGTGCGATCAAGGATGCGGTCCCCGAGCTCCTGGTCTGGGCCGATGTCTGCTTGTGCGAGTACACCGATCACGGCCATTGCGGAGTGGTCGACGGCGATCGCATCGACAACGATGCCACATTGCCCCTCCTCGCCGCCGCCGCCGTGACCTACGCGCGCGCCGGCGCCGATGTGGTGGCCCCAAGTGACATGATGGACGGCCGAGTGGGCGCCATTCGCCGGGCACTCGATGGCGCCGGTCTCACCGAGACCGTCATCGTCTCCTACGCCGCCAAGTACGCCTCCGCATTCTATGGACCATTCCGCCAGGCAGCCGAGTCGACGCCCAAGTTCGGCGATCGCCGCTCCTACCAGATGGACCCGGCCAATTCCGATGAGGCGCTGCGCGAGGTGGCTCTCGATCTCGACGAAGGCGCGGACATCGTCATGGTCAAGCCGGCCCTCCCCTGTCTCGACATCATCCAGCGGGTGAAGACCACCTTTGGAGTGCCGGTTGCCGCCTATCAGGTCTCGGGCGAGTTCGCGATGATGAAGGCGGCGGCGGCCAAGGGCTGGCTCGATGAGCGAGCGGTGGTCGAGGAGAGCCTGCTCGCCATCTTTCGCGCCGGCGCCGACATCGTTCTGACGTATTACGCCAAGGAGATCGCGCCGGGTCTCGATTAGGCATCATGAGAAGCGGTATCCACCAATCGAGTACCACTCCGGCCGTCTCGTCATCGCCGGAAGCAGAGCTCTTTCGCCCTGGCGCCGGCGACCGGAGCCGCGAGCTCTTCGAGCGCGCTCGCCAGGTCATTCCCGGCGGCGTCAATTCGCCGGTTCGCGCCTACGGCGCCGTCGGCGGCGAGCCTCCCTTCATCGCTCGTGGCCATGGCGCCCATCTCTGGGATGTCGACGGCAATGAGCTCATCGATTTCGTCGGCTCCTGGGGACCGCTGATCCTCGGCCACGCCCACCCGGCCATCCTTGCGGCGGTGCGCGACGCCGCAGCTGCGGGCACTACCTTCGGCGCGCCGACCGCGCGCGAGGTCGAGCTCGCCGAGCTCGTCATCTCACTCATGCCTTCCATCGAGAAGCTCAGGCTGGTGAGCTCGGGGACCGAAGCGGCGATGGCGTCAGTGCGTTTGGCGCGAGCCGCGACCGGCAGGCGAAAGATCATCAAATTCGAGGGCTGCTATCACGGGCATGCGGATTCCTTCCTGATCGAGGCGGGATCGGGCGCAGCGACTTACGGACATCCCTCGAGCCCCGGAGTCACGCCGGGGACGGCCGGCGACACGCTGAATGCACGCTACAACGATCTCGACTCGGTCGAATCCCTGTTGACTGCCAACGCCGGGGAAGTGGCCGCGGTGATCGTCGAGCCGGTAGCCGCGAACATGGGGGTGGTTCTTCCCGCTCCCGGATTCCTCGAAGGCCTCCGCCGTCTGACCAGCCACAATGGCGCCCTTCTCATCTTCGATGAGGTGATCACCGGCTTCCGTCTCGGGCTCGGCGGCGCTCAGGCTTTCTTTGGCGTCCGCCCCGACCTCACCGTCCTCGGCAAGGTGCTCGGGGGTGGAATGCCGATCGGCGGCTTCGGCGGCGCGAGCGAGTTCATGGATCAGATGGCGCCTGCGGGCCCCGTCTATCAGGCGGGAACGCTCTCCGGCAATCCGCTCGCCACCGCCGCCGGGCTCGCTCAGCTCAAGGTGCTTGCCGCCGAGCCGGAGATTTACACGCGGCTCGAGCGACTGGCCGCTTCTTTCGCCGCCGGCCTCGAGGATGCGGCTCGTGATCTCGAGGTTCCCGCCGCCGTGAGTCGGATCGGCTC
The DNA here is from genome assembly GCA_044867365.1 of Candidatus Eiseniibacteriota bacterium. Classification (GTDB taxonomy): domain Bacteria; phylum Eisenbacteria; class RBG-16-71-46; order CAVPCR01; family CAVPCR01; genus JBIOUT01. The sequence continues at coordinate 20,986 of JBIOUT010000417.1, forward strand.
GCTATTGACTCTCTTCTTCACTCCCCAGCCGGTGATGGATTGGAAGAGCGCTTCGAGGGGTAACCGCCGCCATTTCAC